>JAJXSS010000163.1 GCA_021784455.1 Planctomycetota bacterium | reverse complement strand
AACCGGCGACCCCCACTCCCCGCGCTGGGCCCACGGCTTTGGCCCCCAGGGCGATGTGATCCGCATCTTCAACTACGCTCGTGCGGTGCGGGACATCAAGTAAGTTCGGCCCCGGCCACACATTCTCCATCCGCAGGCCCGCAGCGCCCTGCCCATCATCTCCACCCGTAGGACACCAGCAGGAAGTGCGCCAGGAAGGCCCCCCCGTAGGCCAGGAGGCTCATGTAGAGGAACTGAAACGCAGGCCATTTCCACGACCCCGTCTCGCGCCGGGAAACCGCGAGGGTCGAGACGCACTGCATCGCCAGCACATAGAAGATCAGCAGCCCGATCGACGCCGACATGGTGAAAACGGGCGTGCCGTCGGTGCGCGTGGCCTGGTGCATGGTGTCGTACAGGCGCTGGGGATTGGCATGGGCCGAATCGGCCCCCACCCCGTAAACGATCGCCAGTGTCGAAACGAACACTTCCCGGGCCGCGAAGGAACTGAGAATCCCGATGCCGATCTGCCAGTCCCAGCCCAGAGGTTTCAGAACCGGCTCGATCGCGTGCCCGATGCGGCCGGCAATCGAATGAGCCAGTTCGCTCTGGGCCATGAGGTGATCCGCCTGGATCAGGAGCGGGCCAGCCTGATCCGCGTGGCCAGTGGCCTGCATTTGGTGAGCCTGCTGCTGCAGGGCCACAGCTTGGGCGGGCTCGGCCGATCGGGGATAGTGGGCCAGGGCCCACAAAACGACGGAAGCCACCAGAATCACGGTGCCGGCCTTCTTCACGAAGATCATGGCCCGGTCCAGCATGGTCAGGATGGCGGTACGCAGCGAAGGCATCTTGTAGCTGGGCAGTTCCAGCACCAGGGGCTTGGTTTCGCCTTTGAGCAGCGTTTTCTTGAAGAGCAGGGCCATGGACAGAGCCGCCACGATGCCCAGCAGGTACGCCCCCGTGAACACGCCCGAGGCCAGCAGCGGCCGGGTGGGGAACAACAGGGCCACGATCATGGTGTAGACGGGGATCCGCGCCGAGCAGGTCAGCAGCGGGATGATCAGGATGGTAACCAAGCGGTCGCGACGGTCTTCGATCATGCGGGCCGACATGATGGCCGGCACGGCGCAGGCGTGGGCCGAAAGCATGGGCACGAAAGCCTTACCCGGCAGGCCTACGCGGCGCATCAGGCGGTCCATCACGAAGGCCGCCCGGGCCAGATAGCCCGTGTCCTCCAGCAGGGACAGAAAGAAGAACAGGATGCAGATCTGCGGCAGAAACACCAGCACCCCCCCTACTCCGCCCAGCACCCCTTCCACCAGCAGTGAGCGCAGATCCCGGCCCACGAACGTCCGGATGGCCCCGGCCGGCAGATGGCCCGCGGCGGCGTTCAAACCCTGGGCGACGTAACCGCCGGTGGTGGTAAAAAGCCAGTCGATGCCGTCCATGGGGTATTGAGCCAGCCAGAAAATCATTGCGAATACGACAAACATCACCATCATGAAGGCCAGAATGCCCACGGTGGGATGCGTCAAAATGCGGTCGATTGCCTCGGTCTTGCGCCCGTGGGTCATATGCGGCGCGCTCGTGACGCGCGCGCCGACCCCCTCGGCCCAATCGTAACGGGCTTCGAAGGCGCAACCGGAGCACCCCGCACAGGCCGGGGGACAAGACTTCTGGATCGTCGCCGTGGGGTTCAGCAGTGCCTGCATGGCCTGACGCAATTCAGGCACCCCGTCCCCGGACCGGGCCGCCACGGGAATAACCGGGCACCCCAGTTCTCCGCTGAGCTTCTTGATGTTGATGCGAATGTGCTGCTTGCGGGCCAGGTCGATCATGTTCAGGGCCACCACCGTGGGCAGCCCCAGTTCGAGCACCTGACTGGCCAGAAACAGGTTGCGTTCCAGATTGGTGGCGTCCAGCAGCAGGACGATGGCATTGGGGCGGCTGACGCCGGGCGTTTCACCCAGCAGCACATCCCGGGCCACGCGTTCTTCACTGGTGGCCGCGGCCAGGCTGTACAGCCCCGGCATGTCGATCAGTTCGAGGGTCTGGCCTGCCATTTCCACTCGAGCCGCGCGGTGCTCGATGGTCGTGCCGGGGAAATTGGCGGTCTTGGCCCGCAGCCCGGTCAGGGCGTTGAACAGGGTGGTCTTGCCCGCGTTGGGATTACCCACCAGGGCAATGCACGGGTGCGAAGGGCGGGTCGCACGGGGCGCAGGTGCTTGAACCGGCAGATGGACCAGGGAGGTAGCGATGGCAGAACTCGTTTTCCCGGCCGCGGACACAGGCCGACTAGCAGGCGCTTGGTGGCAAACGGTACCCGGGATTGACGGCACGCGGCGGCTTCGCTTCCGGATCGGACCAGACGCAGGCCTCCGGCGGCAGCACGCAATGGCCTTGGCCACTTGCTCGCTAGTTTGCTCCGCCCACCGCACACTGTGGTTCGTGGCAGACCTCTACGCGAACGCGCGCGGCCAAACGGGCCGAAACCCCAATCCGACAGCCCAAGACACGCAGAATCAGGGGATCGCCGGCTTGGACCAGTTCAACCCGGCGCCCCACGCAGACACCCATGGCCATCAGGCGGTGGGCATCGTCATCGTCGGCCGAAATCTCAACCACCGATCCGCAGTGCCCGGGGCGCAGCCCAGGCAAGATCACGGCACTGGCCGCGGAAACGCTGCGTGGCCCCGCGCTTTCGGTGGCTTGGCGCTGCGCCTGCAGGCCGGCAGGCGGTGTCTGCCCGTGCTGGCCTGCACCGGATCCCTCAATCGATTTCACAGGAATCTCCCAATTGAGATTGAGTATCAATATAAGTTATAAGTCGGCGCCTGTCAAGAGTCAAGTGACTCGCTTTATCCTCATCCATGGCTTTCCCCCGATCGGCCCGGCCGGAGGGCCATCCCCAGGGTCACGATTCGCCTGACGCTGGCGACGACCCATCTTGATCACCATTACCCCCCCCCGGCTCGGCTGGAGAGTGTGGCGACTGCTACATTTGCATTGAGGAATTTCGGCTGGCCGCACCATCCAGACCAAGAACGGACATTCTACACGGCCGTCTGGCTGAGTCCACACACACGAAACGCCGGCAACACGAGGGGCCGCAACCCCCGGCCCACCCATATCGATCAGTGGCTGGGGGAGGCGGTCGCGGGCTTGGCAGCGGCTTTGAGCTGGGTTGCCACCGTACGCCAGGCGGTGCCGAAATCGGAGATGGTGGCATTCCGGCTGCGGATGGCGGCATCGATCAGGGGTGAGGCGGGATCACTCACCTGGCTTGCCAGGTATACAACCTGGACCATGGGATTGTCACTGCGCTGGGCCAGCTCGTGGATGGTCTGCAGCAGCGCCTTACCCGCGGGATCGGGTGTGAGAAACCGGACCGTCCAGGCCTGCATCAACGAGTCCATGCTTTCATACTTGCGGGTCAGGGCCTGGGCGATGTTGCGCGCCGCCTGCTGCGTGGTCGGATCGGTGGCGTTGGCCAGCCGGGCCGCCGCCTGCACCAGCCAGGCCGCCGCCTGCATCTGAACGGCCGTATCCGGATCACTGAGCGCTGCGAGCTGGGAATCCGTGTTCTGGGGAGTCAGGGCCGTTCCATGGATGCGAATGGTCTCGATGGTGTCGGTGGCCCCCAGCGGTCCGACCGTGATATGTCCTGCGACCGATCCTTCGGGGCCCAGGGCGGCCAGGCCGGCCAGGGTAATGCGGGCGTCCGGCCGGCCCGCCAGCAGCCAGCCGGCTTCCGCCCAATCCAGCCGCATGGTCACTTTAAACGCCTGATGCGGGCCCAGAACCAGCCGGCGCTGGGCATCCTCGACCACCGGAGGCAGGCTGGCAATCACCCGCCCCATGCTGCTGGGTTCAAGGTATGCGAACAGACGGCTGGAGATGGGGCCTTGGGAGCTGATCCCCAGAGGCACCTCCCCCGCATTGCGAATGGTGGCAATCAAGCGCACCGGCTGGAGGTAACCGCAGACATCCGTGGCCGGCCGCACATCCAGACGCACCCAGTTGCCCGGCGTCAGATTCGGGTTGCGCAGAGACCGGGGCAAGGCCTTAAACGCGGCGGCTACGGCCTGGGCATCCACCGAAGTCGGCGGCTCGACGTGGCTGGCGATCAGTTGCTGGGCGGCCAGGATGCCCGGCAGGGACATGGGCCCGGCCAGCACGGTACGCTTCAGAAAGCTCTGGTCCAGGCTGCTATCGCCCTTGGGGGCCAGCAGAGCCAGGCCGTAGACCGAGAACGGATCCTTGGAGCCCAGGCCTTCCAGAAGCTGGCGGGCCTGCGGGCTATGGTCGCGCAGAGCTATCCAGGCCCGGATATGGCGAATCGTTATCTCCGCCGGGTTGTGCGTTTTGAGGAGTTGGGCCAACTCAGCCTCGGTGGGGAGTTGGGGCCCGAGGAAGCAGCGCAGCCAGAGACTATCGGCCATGGCCTGGGAATCGCCGGCCTTGGCCCGACGCTCAAGTTCCCGGGTGATCAAGTTGAGGGACCCCTGGGCCGAACGATCCTGGCCCTGCAGATGAAACACGGCCAGACGCAGGACCTCCAGATCCAACGGCAGGCTGCCCGCAGGCAATACGGCCCCCGAACCGGCGGCAGGAGCGCCCGGGGTGGCCGGTGGCGTCGATGCCCCCACCGACGGCAAAGTTCCCCCGGCCGCAGGCGTTGCGCCGGAGGTGGAGGGCGCGGCCGATGGCGCAGCGCCGGGCGCGGCCGGCGGCTGGCCTCGCTGGCTCAGGGAGTTCAGGATCGCCAGGGCCTCATCCAGATGGTTGGTGGCGAGCAGACAGGAAACCCAGCTCTGGTAGAGCCCATCATCCGGTTGTTCCGTCGCCAGCGACTGAGCCAGAGCGTATTGCTGGGCGGCCGGAGAGTAATCCCCGCCGGCAAAACACACATCCGCCAGACGGCGGCGGAAGGACGAATCCACCGGGTTGGCCTGGATGAGGCCCAGGGCAGCCAAGCCGGTTTCACGCACGGAGCCCTGGCGGGCGAGAACGGCATCGTAGGCCAGCCGGGCGGCCTGAATGTTGGTGGGGTCAAGCTGCAGGGCCTGGGCCACCCGGCGGTCGACTTCGACCCGCCGGCCCAATTCCCGCAGCGCCAGAGCGGCGTAGGAATCCAATCGCGAACGCAAGGGGGCACTCAACCCGGCCGCGGCCGGGCTATCCAGCAGACGGTCCACCATGGCCAGACGCTGGTCCAGCGTCTGGGCCCGGGCCACCGTGGCCAGAATGAGCTGCAATTGTGCGGCATCATCCTGCGGCTCCAGATTGCAGTACCTCGCCAGCGCAGTCAGCACCTCGGTGTGATGGTCCATGCGCTGGTTGAGCTCGATCCAGAGGCGCAGGAATTCGGGATCATCGGGGATCAGCGGTTTGGCCATGCTCAGCAGCGTGTACGCGCACTGAAGCTGCTGCGGCGATGGTTGCTGGGGGCCGGCAAGACACTTGCGGGACAGCAGGATGAGCTGGTCCGCCATGAGGCTGTGCGACGTTATCGGGGCCTGGCTGTCCGCCCGCACCACCCCACACGCCACCAGGGCCACCAGCAGGGCTGTCCCCCAGGAGCAGACCGACATTCGACGGCGACGCACGGCGGGCCCGATCTTTCGCACGGAGTTCCTCCCAATATGGAGATGTATCGTCATCGGGCCACCTGGGCCTTCAGCCGGGCAATCCGCCCTTGAGATCTACGACCAACCGGCGTACTTGTTCGACCAGGACCTCAGCCCCCTGCTGCCGCAGGTCCACAATGCGGCGCACGATGGCCGACCCCACGATGGCCGCGTCGGCCTGGGCCACCACCTGCCTGACCTGGTCAGCGGTGGAGACGCCAAAGCCCACCACCAGCGGAAGATCGGTCACCTGCCGCAGATCGGCCAGGCGCTGGGTGAGTTCGGCCGGAATCTCCGATCTTTCCCCAGTCACCCCCGCCCGGGCCAGCACGTACACAAAGCCTGTGGAAGCCTGGGCAATCTGGCGGGCCCGCGCGGGGGCCGTCCCCGGCGCCACCAGAAAGCTGCACGCCAGGCCCGCATCCCGGGCCTGACCCCGCAGGGCATCGGCCTCTTCTATGGGCAGATCGGGAATGATCAATCCATCCATGCCGGCCTGGGCCGCTTGGCCAATGAACGCCGCCGGCCCCAGACGATGCACGATCGAGTAGCTAAGCATGGCGACCACCGCCATCTTCCATTGGGCTCGGTGGTTTTGGACCATCTCCAGGATGTCTTTGGGGCGGACATGGCGGGCCAGGGCCCAGGTCATGGAGTCCTGAATCACCGGGCCATCGGCGATGGGGTCGGAAAAGGGGAAGCCCAGTTCGCACACGGGGCAGCCCGCCGCATCGAACACGGACAGCAACCGGCCGGTCGTGGCCAGATCCGGATCGCCCGCGGTGATGTAGGGCATCAGTCCCTTGCCACCGGTGGAACGGAGCTGCTGGAACATCTGGTCGATTCGGTTCATCGGGCGACAAGGATAAGGTGCGGTGCCACGGGCGGCAATGCGCCTGGACGCAGTTTCACCTCTCCGGTCTGCTCCCGCCGCCGCCCGAGGGGATCAGACCACCGCCCAGGCCTCTGAACTCACGACCCCAGCCCGTACTCCTTCCACCGCCGGGACACCGCCTCGGCCACCGCCGGGTCCTGGTGGATCAAAGGCGGCCAGGCACGCACCAGGTTTCCGCCCACCTCCTCCCCCGCAATTTTACGCGTGGCATCCAGGCCCATCTTCGAGCCCGCGCCCAGCCGCGGCGCGGCGTGATCCAGAATGTCCAGGGGACCGTGCACCACCTCCACATCCCGGCCCGGATCGCAGTTGGCACACAGGTGGAACAGCACCTCATCCTGGTTGTGCACGTCCACATCGTGGTCCACGATGACCAGAAACTTCGTCCAGGCCATTTGCCCCGCCCCCCAGATCGCGTGCATCACGCGGCGGGCCTGGAGGGGGTATTCCTTGCGAATCTTCAGAAATGCACAGTTGTGGAAACAACCGAACAGGGGCAGGTGGTAATCCAGCACATCCGGCACCAGCATTTTCAAGAGCGGCAGGAAGATGCGTTCCGTGGCCTTGCCCAGGTAGTAGTCTTCCTGCGGGGGCAGGCCCACGATGGTGGTGGGATACAGCGGCTGGCGGCAGTGCGTGATGGCCGTGACGGTGAAGATGGGATACCGGTCGGGCAGGGAGTAGAAGCCGGTGTGATCGCCGAACGGCCCCTCGATGACGGCTCCGGGGCCGACCGGCTGGCCGGGCTCCGAGCCGGGCAGGCCGGCCTGCAGCGATACGTACCCCTCGATCACGATCTCGGCATTGGCCGGCACGTGCAGGTCGATGGTCTTGCAGCGCACCAGTTCGAGGCCCCGGTCGTTCAGGAAACCCGCCATCAGCAATTCCGAGATCCCAGGGGGCAGGGGCGCCGTGGCCGCATAGGGCAGGGCGCTTTCCCCGCCCAACACCATGGCACAAGGCATCCCCCCCCCCGGAATGCCCGCAACCGCCGCCGGTGCGTTTCCAGCAGCTTTCCAGGCCCGCCAATGGCGGGCCCCATCGTGGTGCATGTGCCAGTGCATGGCCGTGTGCGTGCTATCCAGGATCTGGGCCCGGTACATGCCGATATTGCGGCTGGGCCGGGGCTGGTCATCGCTCTTGCCCGCATCCTCGGGATGGATGGTGTGCATGCCCGCAAACGTGATGTACCGCCCCCACCCACCCCCGGAATTGCCAGGATCAACCGATTTGGAGTTTCCGGGGGTTCCGGGGGTTCCGGGGGTTCCGGGGGTTCCGGGGGCCGGCCAGCCGACTGCAGGCAAGTTTCCATCCAGGGGCCAGCACTGGATGATGGGCAGCTCGAAGAGGTTGATCTGAGCGCCTGTCTTGACCACCTGCTGGCAGCGGCCGGATTTGACCACCTTGGGGGTCAACCCGGCCAGGTGCACCAGTTCCAGCCCCTTCTTCATCTTTTCCATTAGTCCCGCGGGCGGCTGGGGTTTGGTTAGCCGGGCGATCTTTTCCGCCAGGGCCTCAAAGCCCCCTTCCCGGCAGCCCAGGGCCATCTCCAGCCGGTAATACGAGCCGAAGGCGTTGATCAAGAGCGGCATGGCCGCCCCCTCGACGTTTTCGAACAACAGGGCCTTGCCCCCCAACCCCGCATTCCGGGGGTCGAAGGCCCGGGCATGCTCGGAGATGTGCGGCGCCGGCTGTTTGCTCACGCGGTCGGCGATGTGGCTGATTTCCAGGAGCGGCGATACGCGGGCGCCGATGCGCTGAAGCTCGCCCGCGGCCTCAAGGGCCGCCACGAAATCGGACAAGGTGGGGTACATGGGGGAATTGTCGAGTGCGGCCGTCCGGTTGTCGAGTGAGGCCAGGGGCCCCGGCCCTTCGCGCTTGTCCGGTCCGCACCGCGGCGTTAACGTGTTTGCAGGTTTTGAGAACGTCAATGGCCGGGGCCAGACGGGGAAGTGCCATGCCGATCCGCTTCTTCTGCCGCGACTGTCAAGCCCGCATCCGGGTGCCGGATGGTTCGCAGGGCCGCAAGGTCAAATGCCCCCGTTGCGGGGCCGCGCAGCGCGTGCCGGAACAGTCTGAAGATGAGCCGCCCCTAGCGGCTGCGCCTGCGGCGCCCGAATCTGCGCCCGCGGCCGGGCAGGCCCCCGCCGCGGTCCCGGCGGAACCCCCCGCGCCACCGGCTCCTGAGCCAGCCCCCGCCCGGCCGCTGGCTCCGCCGCCACCACCGCCCGCGC
>JAJXSS010000162.1 GCA_021784455.1 Planctomycetota bacterium | reverse complement strand
GGGGACCTCGAAGGGGTGGTTAGTGGGCAGTGGTTAGTGGTTAATGGTCAGTGGGTGGTGATCGGTAGTCGGTAGTTGGGGGGGGCATTAGAGCGCGTAACGAGTGATCGGTGCATAAACAAAGAGCCCTGTCGGGACGGGCGTCCGGACAGGGTGCTGGGTTGCTTGAGCTTGGGAAGCGGTAACCCGACCTATCCGGCGCGTAGGCTTAGCGCTAGAGCCAGTAGGCTCAGTCGGGCGGCAAGAACAGGATGAACGTCTCGGCGGTCCATTAGAAGCAATAATATCGGCATCCAGGCCGGTGGTCAATTAGTTTGTAAGGAGCCTGTCACGCGCCCTCGGGGTTTGCGACGCTGGGCTGCTTGCCCCATCGAGTGTTAGACTGAGGGCCGTCTGCCCTGATGAACCATGGTTCCGGAGCCTCCCATGTCCCAGAGCCCCTCACGCCAGTGCCCTCTCTGCGGCGGGGCCATCACTCAACGCAAGGTGCTGACCCTTTACGGTCAGGAAGTCTGCAAGAAGTGCTACTACGGTTTTGCCAACCGCCGGCAACTGGCGTTCCTCGTTGACAGTGTGGCGTGGGACATCCTCGTGCGGATCGGGGCCTGGGCTATAACCGAAAGTTGTGGATGACGTAGAAAAAAAGGCAGCGTACTCAGGATGGAATTGTCACGTTTCATCCGAGTTGCCCGACACGGGCAAGGAGTACGCCACCCATGACAGAACCTACCGTCGAATCGTTGGGTTTTCCAACCGTAGGCACATCCTCGCCCGCGGGGGGTGTGACAATTTCCGCGGGCGGAATTTTCAGGCAGCCAATCTGAGGGGAGGCGGGGGACTTTGAGACTTCCCGTATGGCTCCCACTCCTCGTTGACCTCCAGGGCCTGCAAAGCCATCACGGCATCGATGTTGGGGGCGTCCCAGCGCCGGCCTCGGCCGCGTATGCGGGGGGTCAGCACCCCGGCCATGGATTCGGTGGGGCCCGAACCGATGGGCCAGCCCTGGGCCTCAAACCAGGGGTAATTCACCATGGCCTGACGCTGGCTGACGTACTGGCTCAGTTTCTTCTACGCGGCCTGGGCCGCGGGCGTTGTGGCCTGCTGGATCAGGCACTGGCCAAGCAGGGCATCGAAGGCTTCGTAGCCCTCCTGGCGAATGGCGTGCAGGAGACGCTCGGCCCACTCTTGGGCCAAAACCGAGCCTTCGCCGAACACCTC
Source organism: Planctomycetota bacterium (assembly GCA_021784455.1). Classification (GTDB taxonomy): domain Bacteria; phylum Planctomycetota; class Phycisphaerae; order Phycisphaerales; family Phycisphaeraceae; genus JAJXSS01. The sequence goes on along the minus strand of JAJXSS010000162.1, from coordinate 7,538 downwards.
GTGGGTCGCGGCATGCCCATGCTCGGACAAGTGGTAGAAGTCCAGGATCACGGCCGCCAGATGCGGCAAACCTTCGCGCAGACGGGCCTCGATCCATTCCGCCCCGTCCACCACCGCGACCACGATCTGCTGGAGGTCCATCCCCACCCGCCGCGTCACCTGGGTGATCAGCACCGCCGCCATCAGGTGGCACCAGGTGGTGCTGGCCCAGTGCCGATGCTCGTGCTGGGCCTGGTAAGCCCCCACGATCTTGACCTCTTTCCAAGGCCCGTCGGCCCCAGGCCGCCGCGGGGGCAGAGGTTGGAGTTCCTGGCCGGCCCGGCTCCGGGCGGCCCGTCGCCCGGCCACCTTCCGCCGCCGCTTGAGCTTCTCCTGATCCGTCACCTGCCGCGTCATCACCCCATCCACGCCCACGCACAAGGGGCCGATGGGCGATGCGCTGGAGGCCTGTTCCCCAGCCGACCACGACAGGGCAAAGGCCTGCCGTTGCTGGGCTTCTTGTACCCGTTGCCCTTCGGCTTCCACCCCCTGCCGCAACTTCTCTCGGCTGGCCGTGCCCAGGCCCAGTTCCTCCATCAAGGGCGCTTGGCGGGCAAAACTGCTCTGGGCGTTCAAACCCAACCGGCAGGCCATCCGTCCATACCCCACGCTGGGCTGACCGGCCGCCAGGCCCAAGGCCTGAGCCCCGGGCCGGTGACTGACGCCATCGGGCCCGCGCCAGCCTCCTGCCCGTAACGACACGCTGGCGTTGAGCGTCAGGCGGGTGGTGGTGTCGCAGCCCTTATAACGCAGCCTGCCCTGGCGGACATGAGGGGAAAAAAGCCGCCTCCGCTTCCTGGAGGCGTTCTTGCAGGCCCACTTCCTGACTGCTGGTCTTGAGGCGGTTGAGTTCCGCAAAGACCTCGTTCTCGGTTTGCTCGATCAGGTGGCCGTCCCGAGCCTGGGCGAATTGCCGGGCTAGTTTGTACCGGGCCTGATCAAACTGCGGCTGCAACGCCTGGGCGATCCGTTCCACGCGCTGCGCTGCGGGCTCGTCCTGAGCCATAGCGACTTCCTTATGTCAAAGGGTTGCCCCTCCTTCATCCTTGCTCGCAAAAATCGGCTCTTATGGGCCCTGCCCGCGAAAATTGTCACACCCGTACAGGCGGGTCTTGATCTTGCCGCTGGCCGCCTGGTTGTTACTCTCTAACCATGAAAATCAGCCTGCACTGGCTTGGCAAGTATCTGAGCGGCCCGGTGGCGCCCGATCAGTTGGAACCGCTCTTGATGGGGGTGGGCTTCCCCGTGGATGGGCGGCAGCCCGCGGCCGGGGGCGATGAGGTGTTCGAGGTCGAGGTGACCAGCAACCGTCCGGATTGCCTGTCCCACCTGGGCGTGGCCCGGGAGGTGGCGGCGGCGACCGGTCTTGGTCTGGTGCCGCCGGTGTGCGACCTTCCGGCGGAAGGCAGCGAAGCGGTCGAGGCTACGACCTCCGTGGCGCTGGAGGCCCCGCAGGTCTGCCCCGTCTATACCGCCCGGGTGATCCGGGGGGTGAAGGTGGGCCCCAGCCCGGCGTGGCTGGTGCAGGCCCTGGAGGCGATCGGTCTGCGCAGCGTCAACAACGTGGTGGATGTAACCAACTACGTGCTGTTTGAGATGGGTCAGCCGCTGCACGCGTTCGACCTGGGCAAGCTGGCCGGGCGGCGCATCGTGGTGCGTGAGGCCCGCGAGGGGGAGCCCTTCGTGGCCATTGACTCCACGAAGCATGCGCTCAAGCCGGGCATGCTGGTGATTGCCGATGCCCAGGCGCCCCAGGCGGTGGCGGGGGTGATGGGCGGGCTGGCCAGCGAGGTGGGGCCGGCGACCACGGATATTCTGCTGGAATCGGCCATCTTCGCTCCGCTGTCCATCCGGCGCACCAGCCGGGCCCTGAAGCTCAAGAGCGATTCGAGTTACCGGTTTGAGCGAGGCATCGACCCGTGCGGGGTGGAACAGGCCAGCCGGCGGGCGGCGCGGCTGATTGTGGAACTGGCCGGGGGCACGATCGCCCGCGGGGTGATCCGGGCCGGAGAAAGGGAGCCGGACCTGGCCACGATCACGCTGCGCCCGGAGCGCTGCCGGGCGATTCTGGGCACGGAGGTGGCCACGGCCGAGATGGTGCCACTGCTGGATCGGCTGGGGCTGGCGCCCAGGCTGAATGCGGCGGGGGACCTGATCACCTGCACCGCCCCCAGCCACCGGCTGGACCTGAAGAAGGAAATCGACTTGATTGAGGAAGTCGGCCGGCTGGCCGGCTACGACCGGCTGCCGGTCGGCCGGCGGATCGCGGTGGTAGCGCGGGCCATGCAGGGCGACATTGCGGCCGGGCGGCGCCTGCGGCAGGTCCTGTCGGGGCACGGTTATTACGAGACGGTCACGTTCAGTTTCGTGCAGCCGCGTCAGGGCGAGCCGTTCCTGAATGCGGGCGCGACAGCCGTGCGGATCGACGATGAGCGGCGCAAGAAGGAACCGATGCTGCGGCCTTCGGTGCTGCCCAGTCTGCTGGTGTGTCGCAAGGCCAACCAGGATGTGGGCAATGCGGGCGTGCGGCTGTTTGAGACGGCCGCCACGTGGCAGCGGCAGGGGGGGGCCATCGTGGAAAAGCGGCGTCTGGGGCTGGTGGCGGATGTGGAGGAGGCCCAGGCCAAGGATCCCTCGCCCGCGCTGCGCGAACTGCGTGGCGTTGTGGCGGAGTTGATCGGCCAGTTGCGGGCGGGGGCTGTCACGTTTGTCCCGGTTCAGGTGCCCTATCTGGTCGGGGCGGCGGAGGTGCGGCTGGATGGCCAGATGCTGGGGGTGTGCGGGGGGCTCACGGCCGACACGGCAAAGCTGTTTGAATTGTCGGGCATGGTAGCGGTGGCCGAACTGGAATACGATCCGCTGGTGGCGGCTTATCCGCCGCAGCGCCAGACGCACGCCTTGCCGCGTTTTCCCGCGATTGAGCGCGATCTGTCGGTGGTGGTGGAAGAGGCCGTGCCCTGGGCCCGGCTGGAGGCGGCGGTGCGGTCGGCCGGGCCGCAACTGCTGGAGGAAACGCGCTTCGTCACCACCTATCGAGGCAAGCCGATTCCCAAAGGTAAAAAGAGTGTGACCCTGCGTCTGGTGTTCCGCGACCCCCAGGCCACGCTGCGGCACGAGCAGGTGGATCCGCAGGTGGCGGCCGTGGTGGGTGCCCTGCAGGAGGCGACCGGGGCCGAATTGAGGCAGTGAACAGGAAACGGTTAACTGGTTGATCGGTTGCTTGGTTAACTGGTCGGAAGCAGCGCGGGACCCGTTGGTCCAGTTAACCAGTTAACCGGTTCACCCATCCAAGGAGTTTGAAATGGCTACGCTGAATGAATTGCGTGTGGTGCTGGCCGGCTGCGGGGGCATGGCCAACGCGTGGATCAACATCGCCCTGAAGATCCCGCAGATCAAGCTGGTGGGGCTGGTGGATGTGCGCCGCGAGGCGGCCGAGGCCAAGGCGGCCAAGTTCAACCTGCCCCCGGAAATGGTCTATCCCAATTTGCGGCGGGCCATCAAGAAGACCCAGGCCAATGTGGTGTTCGACGTGACGGTGCCCGCGGCCCATCACCAGGTGGCCTTGACGGCGTTCAAGTACGGCTGCCACGTGCTGGGCGAGAAGCCCATGAGCGACACGCTGGCCCGGGCCCGGAAGATGGTGGCGGCGGCGGAAAAGGCCGGGGTGTCCTACGGGGTGACGCAGACCCGCCGGCCCAACCTGGGGGCCATTTCGGCCGCAGCCTTCATCGATTCGGGCCAACTCGGCGGCGTGGAGGAGATTCACAGCGACTTTTATATCGGGGCCCACTTCGGCGGCTTCCGGGATGAGATGGATGAGGTGCTGCTGGTGGACATGGCCATCCATACCTTCGACCAGGCCCGGCAGATCGGCGGGTGCGACCCGGTGAGCGTGTATTGCCAGTCGTGGAACCCGCCGCACTCGTGGTACAAGGGCAATGCGTCGGCCTGCGCCATCTTCCAGATGAAGACGCGGGATGGCCGGCCGCTGATCTACACCTACCGCGGTTCGTGGTGCAACGAAGGGCTGCAGACCAGTTGGAACGGGGACTGGCGCATTACCGGCCCCAAGGGCACCATCCGCTGGGACGGGGAGCAGAGCATCAAGGCGTCACTCATCAAGCCGGGGGGCGAGCACAAGTTCAACAGCGAGATGCTCGAGATGGAGGTGCCGCACGTGCAGTGGCCCTACGGCGGCCACGAAATGATGCTCCGCAACTTCGTGGAGCATCTGATGCAGGGCACGGCCCTGATTTGCCCCTGCCAGGACAACATCAAGAGTCTGGCCATGGTGCTGGCGGCGGTGCAGAGCGCCAAGAAGGGCCGGCCGGTGCCGGTGGTGTGGTGAGGGGAAGAATCCCCTCATCTTCCCGGCTCCGCCACGGCGACCACGGCGACGTTGATCTGGGCGGCGCCGGCGCGTTTGAGCAGGTGGGTGCAGGCTGAAAGGGTGGCGCCGGTGGTTTTCACATCGTCTACCAGCCAGACCGTGCGGCCCCGAACCTCGGTTTGGCTGAGGCGGAAAACCCCGCGCAGGTTGGCCACACGTTGGGCCATGGGCAGGGTGCTCTGGGCCGGGCGGTGGCGCACGCGGCGGAGCGCCTGCACCACGGGCCAGCCCCGGGCGCTGGCCAAGGCCTGGGCGATCAGATGGGCCTGGTTGTAGCCCCGCCCGCAGCGTCGCCACCAGTGCAGGGGCACGGGGCAGACGATCGCCGGCCCGGCCGCCGACCCATCCGCGGGCACCGCCTGGGCCAGCCTTGATCCGAACCAGGCGGCCCAGGTCCAGTGTCCGCGGAACTTCATGTCGCGAATCCAGCCGTCCAGGGGCGCCTGGTAACTGCCCAGGCGCACCAGGCGCTGCCAGGGCACGGGTTTCTTCAGGCAGGCCGCGCAGCCCCGTGCGGACGCCGCATAGGGGCCGCAGAGAATGCCACAACGCGGGCAGTACCGGCCGGGGCCTTCGGCCAGCCAGCGCCGACCGGCATCGCTGTCCAGGGCGGTGACGCAGATGGAAGGGAAAAGTTCATCGACCAAGCCCCGGCCCCACGCCCACGGGGCTCGTAAGACCGTCCCGGATTGCCGCAACCAGGAGTTCATCGCGATCCCCGGGGCTCTGGCCCCAAAAGGCGGGGTGGGTCAAGTCTTCGGACCCACCCGTTCATCGGTCAGCGCCAACCGCAGCGCGTATGGAGCCATGCAAAACAAACCTGCCGGTTGCAAACCCAGCAACCCACACATCTGACCGGCGCAAGAAACGTCTTCCGTTATACTTTTGCCGATGCCCGCCGGCCAGTCGCAACTTGGCTCCGCCCCCGATCCCGCAACCGCCATACGCGGCAGGTTCGACGCGGTGGTGGAAATCAACCGCCCCATCTGCCGCGAGCATTACCTGCTGCGGTTCCGGCTGGCGGGGGTGTTGCCGCCCACGCGGCCCGGGCAGTTCATTCAGGTGCTGTGCCGCCCTCCGATGGCGGGCGGTGGGGCGCCCGGTGACATCCTGGGTGCTGTGTGCGAGTGGGAACTGGGCCAGGCACCGCACCTGACGCAGCGGGAGGTGCTGCGGCCGCTGGCTTTGCTGCGCCGGCCGTTCAGTCTGGCCGGACGCGGGGACGGCCCCGACCAAGGCACGTGGATAGAGATCGTGCATCGCGTGGTGGGCACTGGCACGGCCTGGCTGGCCGAACTGAAACCCGGCGACCGGGTCGATCTGCTGGGGCCCCTGGGTAACGCCTTCCACCTTCCACCGGGAAAATCACTGGCTCTGTTGGTGGGTGGGGGGGTGGGCCTGCCGCCCATGTTTTACCTGGCGCAGGCTCTGCACCCAGCCGGCTGGGATGCCGTCGCCTTCGTCGGGGCCATGACCGCCGACCTCCTGGCGGTAGACTGGTCCTCGAACGCCGCGGTCGATCCTCACGGCCAGCCAACTCTGTGCATCGCCCAGTTCGCCCCGCTGAATATCCCCGCGGTCGTCACGACCAACGATGGCTCCCGCGGGCTCAGGGCCCTGATCACCACCGGCTTGGAACACCATCTCAAAGCGCTTTCTCCGGGGGACGCCGCCCGCGCCGTCATCTTCACCTGCGGGCCGGAAAAGATGATGCACGCCGTGGCCCAGTTGGCCCAGACGCACGGGGTGGATTGCCAGGTTTGCCTGGAACAGGCCATGGCCTGCGGCATGGGCACGTGCCAGTCCTGCATTGTCAAAATCGACCCCCGGAAGGACGAGCGGTTCCGGCACGAAGATCCGCAGGGCACCACCCGCGACGGCCGGCCCTGGCGCTACAAGCTGGCGTGCAGCGACGGCCCGGTGTTCGATGCCCAAGCCGTGGTGTGGTAACCGGCAATCCCTGTCTTAATGGCAACCCCTCCGCGCGGATCGGCTGAGGTCCTGATCGATGCGGAGAACGGGTCAGGCCTTGGTGGCCGGCTCCAGCTTTCGACATGCAAGGGGTGGAAATCGGTTTACATAATGATGTCATTCAACCGGCGGTTGGCGATTTCAGCCTGTACTCAGGTGGCACCGGGGCGGCCATCCGGAAGTAGCCAAACAGCAGAAGGGTACTTGAGGAGTACGGACCCGATCAAAAAAGGAGATACGCAATGTCCCGCTGGCACAACTGCATGATGTACTGGCGTCGCGGACAGGATGCCGTGACGGTTCTCTTGGCGGCCTGGATGCTGGTATCGCTGTGGGTGATGCGCGTGGATGTGGGCTCAATGGTGGGCTGGAGCATCCTGGGGACGGCCGGGCTGCTCTTGATTCTGGGCGTGATCGCCATGGAGTTCGGCAAGTTCTGGGAAGATGGGCTGGAACTGGTCCTGGGGCTGTGGCTGGCGGTAACGCCCTGGGCCCTGGGCTACACTTTTGGTTCGGCCTTGCGCTATAACGCCCTGATCGTGGGACTGGTGATCTTCGTGCTTTCGTCGCTGACCCTGATCGGCCACCGGCTCGACGCGAGCCAGGCCGCTGCCACCACCACCCCGATCACCCCGGCAATGCCGTAGGATCCACCGGTACCGCTGGGGATGGCGCCCCTGTTGCCTGCCTCGCCACGCCCCCGCAGAAATTGCCCGGGCGTGGCGAGAGCGAGGCGCAGCTATGGTCAGCCCTCAGCCGCCGGCCGTGGATCGAATTTCTGTTGATGTTGTTTTCTCGAACCAAGCTGCGGTTTAGCCGGCGCGCAGCAAGACTTGCTGGGTAGCCGTTGGCAGGTCCACCGCGATGAACAACGCGGCCGGGTAGAGATACCATTCTGCCGCCCGCCCGCCGGATCCGGGTATCGGCCTTGAGCCTTCGCCAGCGCCCCAGGCCGTGAGATCGTCGCAACCGTTGGCCCTCGCGGATTCCAGCGCCGACGGCGATCACTTCGACAGGTGGCACGATTTCAACAATCGCAAAGGATCGTGTCATAGGGCCCAACCCCCGGTTTGCGCTTCAAACCCGATCCTTGGGATTGAACGGCCGCGCCACCTTGAAGGCGCGTTTGCCCTTGAAC
>JAJXSS010000161.1 GCA_021784455.1 Planctomycetota bacterium | reverse complement strand
CAGCATGGTACCCGGGTCGGCCTGCCCGACCCCGCCATGGGCCCGGCGCAAGAGCCCGCGCCGAGCCAGTAATTCGGCATCGCGCCGCGCGGTGCCCTTGGCGCTGCAGCCATGCCGTCATCCGGCGCACCCCGTAGAACGGCGTGGCGGTGTACTGCCGGTCGATCAACCGCATCAGAGCCTCCTCCGCCGGTCGCCGCGCTTTCCCAGGGTAATAGCGGCTGCTGCGCGACAGCCCCAGCAGGGCACACTGCTGCGTCACCGACAAACCGGGATGATCCGCTTCAATCCGCATCCGCTTCTGTCCCAGAGTCAGTTGGTCCACAGCTTTTTTTGCAGAAAGTCAACCTCCACCTTGAGCTGGCCGATCTGCTGGTACAGCCGGGCCACCAGTTCCTCCTGCTGCTGGCGCTCCTGCCCCTGATGGTCAGAGAACACCTGGGGGGTTGCGGCCAGTAGTTGCTTCTTCCACTGGGTGATCGGCCCGGGATGGACCGGTGCTCCCCTGCCAGTTCCGCCGTGGTGCTATGCCCCTGGATGGCCTGCAACGCCACCTTGGCCTTGAAGGCCGCACTGAATCGTCGTCGGGTTCCTGCCATGATGAATTCGTCTCCTGTTTGGGAACGAATCGAATCCACCTTAACTCATCACCCAGTTTTTGGGGAGCACTTCACTTGCCCGGCGTCGCCTCATCTGTAATCGCAAGTGCGTTCAAGAGGCCAGCGTGATTTTGGGGCGACTAATACGGCAGGATGGGCAGATCGACAACCAGCCCTGCCCGGTCGAGACGGTGGTGTGGCTGCGGCGAGGGTAGCACCGCCGACTGTCGCTGTACGGAACTATTTTGCCGCACAATAGGGTAGCCGCATGGGTACGGTGTGGTACTCTTCACACAGCTCAGCATCGCGCGGCTTGGTGCGTCAGCGCATGGCCCAAGTGCGGTGGCGGGTAGGCCCTCAAGGCCAGTCCGTGCCGGTCGCAGCCCCGGGGCGATGCCAGCCCTAACCTCAGGCAGGATTGGCCCAATATGGGAGGAGCAATGCTCTATCACTCTTGGTCGTGCGGAAGTCGCCTCGCCCTGACCCGTATGCTGGTTAGCGTTGCCGTGGTCGGGGCCAGTTTGTTGTCGGCCTCACAGGCGTGGGCCGGTGGCGGCGGGGAAAACATGCTGTTGGTGGTCAACCCCAAAGATGAGTGGGCCGTGCGCGTGGCCAATGCCTACGTCCAGGCCCGCAACATTCCCACCAGCAACATCGTCTATATCACGCCGACCACGACCTTCGGCTACTCGCCTCTGACCACCGATGCCAATAGCTTTGTCAGCCAGTTCCAGACCCCCATCCTGAACGCCATCAGTAACCGGGGCCTGGCCAACCAGATCGACTACATCGGCACCATCGGCGAGCCCCAGATCATCAACTATGGACTGACGTACAACAACAGCGTGAGCTTCAACTACGCCCTGGACCAGATGACCCAGTATAAAACCAGCATAGCCGCCGGCAACACCGTCGCCACGGCATTGGGCAATTCAGTTGGCGCCTCCTCGGCCATCTACCAGCAGGATTGGACCTACACCTACACGAACTCGACCCTGAACTACACGCTGAACTACACCCAGGGCTCCAACCCGGCCATCCATCACTCGACTGTCCAGGCGGATGGCTCGCAGTGGTATATGTCCGGCACCATCGGCTATGCGGGCATGAACGGCCTGACCACCTCCCAGGTGATCGCCAACCTGCAGCGCACCGTGGCTGCGGATGGCACCAAGCCCCAAGGCAAAATCTACTTCGAGGACAACTCCGATGTGCGCTCCACCACGCGGGATGTCTATTGGCCCTCGGCCGAGCAGTACATGACCGCCCATAACATCCCCTGGGTCTATGAGGACAACGTCAGCGGCGCCACCCCCACGAACCGCACCAATGTCCGAGGGGCGGTGATCGGCAGCGCCTTCGAGAAACTGCCCAACGGCTCGACCTACCTGCCGGGCTCCTACGTGGACAACCTGACCAGCTCCGGCTCCCAGTATTACGATGCCGGCCCCGGCGCTCAAACCCTGGCCGGTGTGCATCTGGCCGTGGGCGCCGGCGGCACCGCGGGGACCGTCATCGAGCCGTCCGCCAACGCAAACCGTTTCACCAATCCGGCCGTCTTCATCTACCAGAACGACGGTTCGACCCTGGGCGAGTCGTTCTACAAATCCGTGGCCACGCCCGATCTGCAGATGTTCCAGGGCGATCTGTTGTCCCAGGCCTATGCCGACGTGCCCACGGTGAGCTTGACCTCGGGGCCGGCCAATAACGCCACCGTCTCGGGCACGGTGTCCATCGGGGCCACGGCCAGCCTGGTCAACCCCAGCGAGGCTACCGGTATCAGCAAACTCGAGCTGTTCGTGGACGGCAAGGACACCGGGCAGTCGGTCAGCGCTGCCAGCGGCAGCTTCAATCTCAACACCACGGGCCTGAGCGACGGTGTGCACCAAATCCGCGTGGTGGCCTACAACAACACCCAGGCCGCCAGCGAGGGCTATGCCCTGTCCAACCTCGTGGTGGATAACAAGGGCCAGTCGGTCAGCATCAGCGGCTCGCCCAGCTACACGGTGGCCTACAACCAGTCCCTCCAGGTCCCCGTCAGCGCCGCCTCGGGAAGTGGAGGCTCAACGGTCTCGAGTATTCAGCTCCAGGAACTGGGCCGCGTGGTGGGGACCGTGAACGGCTCCAGCGGCAATGTAGCGCTCAACGCCGCCAACCTGGCCTACGGATCCAACACCATCACTCCGGTGGCGATCTTGTCCGATGGCTCGAAAGTTCAGGGCCAGTCCATCACCGTGACCCGCAATTTCAACGAGCTATCCGGTGCCGCGGTGACCCCGGCCACCTATCGGAATCCCGGCTTCACCTTCGAGTATTTCTCCAACGCCGCCGGCCACACCATCGCCGATACCAACTTCTCGGGCACCCCCAACTACACCTTGCACGGCACCAACCTGCAGATCGTACCGGACAACTCGAACATCGCCGTCAGCAACATCCCCAGTGCCTACCGCTTCAGTGCCGGCGGATCCAACAAGGGCATGGCCGTGCGGATCACCGGTAGCTTCGACGTCACCACCCCCGGAGAATACTCCTTCTCCTTCTCCTCTCCCAATACATACTTTGACTGGACCAGTTTTGCGTTGCAGATCGATGGCCAGACGATCTCCAATTATGACTGGTGGAATGGCACCACGTTCAATAACCAGAATTTCGACATCAACACCATCTTCGACACCGCACGCAGCGCCTACCTGCTCGATGGCCAGCATACGCTGACGGTGTTGCTGGCCAACTACTCGGGTAGCTGGAACAACAATGATGCCAATAGCCGGTTCTATCTCCAGTGGCAGGGCGCGGTTCCGGGGTACGACCCCAGCAACAGCAATACGAACATCCTGGCCTCGTCGGCCAACTTCTACACGGTGGTTCCCGAACCGGTCTCGGGCCTGCTGCTGCTGCTGTGCTCCGCCGGCGTGCTGCTGAATCGCGCCACCGCCAGCACCCGGAACCGGGCGCAGTGAAGTCATAGGGTCTGCTCGTGACCGGTGTTAGTCGCTAGCACCCGCTATGGGCGGTGCATCTGGAAGCGCAACATGCTTCCGGGCGTTTGAGAAATGCAGAAACAATTGAAAGACTTATCTTGGAGCTTCGAAATGATGCGAATGCATCGGACCAGGCCTGCTCTTTGGGTATTGGTGACGGGAATCCTGGCGCTATTGCTGACAACTTGGTCGCCCGCCAAAGCAGACGAGCCGGCGCAGAGCGAGCAGACCTTGTCGGGGTGGTCGGCCCTGATCTATCCGCAGGAGTCCTTTTCCTTCCGGATGATGGACGGGATGAGGCCTGTTCTGGAACTGCACGCGGGCGGCTGGGGTCCCGGGTGGGCCTGGGCACTGCTGTCCAGTCAAAAGAAGGCACCTCCGGGCGGCGACTTGGATTTCACCGCCCCTTTCGTGGTCAACCGGCAGCGGGGCCAGATCATCAAGGTACACGTGCAGGCCGGCAAGAGCGGTCCGCAGTCGGTAGCCTACCGCTATGAACTGAGCAACACGCAGGACGTGCCGCTGACTATGCTGACGGCTCAGTTTGCGGTACCCCATGGCGTGCATGCGCGGGTGATCATGACCGACGAGGACGGCAAGGATCGCGTGCTACCTCTGCCGGCGCCTGGCTTTCTTCCGGGGAAACCCGTGGCGAAGTTGCGCTTTCAGATCCAGGGTGTTGGCGAAATCCAGGCGACGGTTGTGCCAGCCCGGCCGATTGTCTCCGGCAACGGCGACCTGCGGCTGATGCTGGCCGGCAAACTCCTGAAGCAAGGCACCAGTACCACGACGGTCACCTTCACGATGCCGGGGCCGGTACAGTTCCTGGCCAGCCAGCAGGACATCAACCGACTGACCCGCGAAGTGCCGGGGCCAGACTGGTTCCCCTTCACACTCCATCCGGCCGCTCCCGGCGCGCGGGTATTCGATATGAGTTCGTGGCTGGACAAGCCGGCGGGCAAGCACGGCGGGGTGCGCATGGTGGGGGACCGCTTTGAGTTCGCCGATGGCACACCGGTGAAGTTCTGGGGTACCAATCTGGCCTACGCCTACTGCGCCCCGCCCAAGAAGGATGCTCCGGCCATTGCCCAGCGCTTCGCCCGTTACGGAATAAATGCCGTGCGCCTGCACAAGTTCTGCGGGCCCAATGGCTGGGAAGGCATCGCCAACCGCAACGACGCGACCAAGATGAACCCGGAGGGGTTGGACCGCCTGGATTATTTTTGCGCCCAACTGAAGGCCGACGGGATCTACTACGGATGGTCGCCCACCTACCGCTTTGTTGTGGAGCCGGGTAACCGCGGCCAACTGGTGGCCTACGATGAGATTGCCAAGTACCTCAAGGGCGACACCTACGGCCTGATCAATCTGGCTCCGGACGTGCAAAACCTGATGATCGAGCGGGTGGTGAACCTTCTGAAGCACAAGAACCCTTATACGGGCCTGACCTACGCTCAGGACCCGGCCCTGTGCTACATCGAATTGCAGAACGAAGATGATATCTTCTGGTGGAATACGGCTTCGGCCATGACCGCCTGCCCGACGTATAAGAAGCTGTTTGCGCAGGAGTTCAGCGATTGGCTGAAAGCCAAGTATGGAACCCAGCAGAAACTGAAAGCGGCCTGGGGCGCTGCCTTGCCCCAGGGCCAGAGCCTCGAGGCCCGCAACATCCTTCCCGCGCCCGATCTGTACGGCATGAGCGAAGAGATGCTTCCCCATGCCGGCGGCGGGGACCGGCAGCGGAAACTGGACATTGCCCAGTACTTGCACCAACTGCAGAACGAGTACTACGGCCGGTTCGTCAAGGCGATTCGCGATGCCGGCTACCAGGGCCCGCTGTGCGGATCGAACTGGCAGGCGCCCAGCGGTTTGCCTCACTACTACAACCTGCGGTCAGACTATCTCGTCGGATTCATTGACCGGCACAACTACTTCGGAGGCTGGCTCAAGTCCTCGATGCTGCCCAAGCCTGGCAGCGGATACCTGTCCACCGGCCTGCAACAGGTAATCGATCGCCCCTTCACCCTTTCGGAATGGATCACCCAATACCCATCCCTTTATAGCGCTGAAGGGCCGGTGCTCGTAGCAGCTTACGGCATGGGCCTGCAGGGCTGGGACGCCTCCTACGAATACCAGTCTTTCCCCTCGGCCGGGCTCGCCCCCAATGTGGGCCGGCTGCCCTGGGGCCTGTGGAATGTCGATGTGCCCAACCAGATAGGGCAGTACCCGGTCCTGTCCCGCATGGTCCTGCGCGGGGATGTCAAACAAGCTCCCATCATTTCCACCCGGCGGGTGAATCTGGCGGATCTCCGGCTGGGCAAGTTCAATTTCACCGATAAGATCGTGCAGCACGGAGACGTCAAGACGTTTGGCGGCAATGTTCCGGCCGAGGCGCTCGCGGCCGGTCGCTGCGTGGTGGAGTTTACGAACAACACCCAGCCTTCGACCTTTCCGGACATGGCCCAGTATCGCCACGGTTCACAGATTGACTCAGCAACCGGGCAGTTGGCCTGGCACACGGACGGCAAAGGCTTCGTAACCATCAATACCGATGCTACGAAGGGAGTCGTCGGCTTTGCCCAGGACCGTGAGATCAAGTTGGGCAATGTGACCATCACAGAACGGTGCCCCTATGCCTCAGTACTGGTTACGGCCCTGGACAAAAAGGCCACACTGGATACGGACAAGTCGGCGCTCGTATCCGCGGTGGCCAGCAACATGAACAGCGGCATGAAGGTGTTCACCGTCAATAACAGTGTTCTTGATGATGGTAAGGATTTGATCTTGGTGCAGCCGGTCAAGGCGACGATTCGGATGACCCGGCCCATCGCGCAGGTAAACGTACTGGACCCTGATGGGCGGCGCACGGGCAAGGTCCTCGCCGTGCAGGATGGGCAGTTCACCATCGACACTGGCGTGGACAAGACCATCTACTACGAAGTAGTCTTCAAATAGTTGGCGATGCTGGCGGCGAGGCAGGCACCGAAGAACTGATACAGTTCTGGAGAAAGCCTGGCCATTCACAATCCCGCGCGGCTTGGCCGGGCCTGTCGCGGGACGTACTGCCGCGACCCAAACGCGGCCTACTGCAGGGTTTCCGGCGCGCTGACGCGGCGCTGGCCGGACGGCCGCGGTTCGGCCAGCGTGATCGTCGGTTCCTTTTCCCCGATGTCCTTCATCCGCCGCAGCAGACGCTCGCGCATCACCTGGCGCACCTGCTGGTGCGACTCGGCGTGAATCAGGTTCGTCAGTTCGTTCGGGTCGTACTGAAGATCGTAGAGAAAGGCTTCCTCATAGCTGTGTGCCCCTCCGTCCTGGTCCTGGGCGTCCCCCGGAGCCATAATGCAGTACTTCCAGCGCTGCGTACGGACCGCCCGGCCGACGCCGTCTTCGCTGATCTGCAGGAAGACTTCCTGGGGCCAGTCCTGGTGCTGTCCGCGCAAAAGCGGCAGGAGGGAGCGGCCCTCCATGGCCGGAGGCACGGCTATGGCGCAGGCGTCCAGCAGCGTGGGTGGCAGGTCCACCAGGGACACCAGCTGGCTCACCTGACCGCCCCCTTCAAACCCCGGCCCGCACAAGAGGGTGGGTACGCGGATGGACGATTCGTGGCAACTGCGTTTGTACTCGCCGTTGCGAGTCTTGAAATGGCAGCCGTGATCGGAGGTGAACAGCACGATAGTCTTGCGCTCCAGGTCCAGTGACTTCAGCGCGTCCAGCAGCCGGCCAAAGGCCTCATCCAGGCGTTTGACCATGCCGTAGTAGCCTCCCAGGTGGGCGTGTGCGGTACCGCCGCTCAAAACGGGCTCGCCGGGCTTGCGGGCCGATTCATGCATGGGCAGGGCCGCCAGATCGGGCGGGACCCAACGGCCGCTGTAGTTCTCGCGATAGCCGTCGGGCGGCGGGTAGTCATCGCGGTCATTCTGAAAGTGCGGCTCGACGAAGGACATCATCAGGAAAAACGGCTGGTCCTGATGCCGGTCAATGAAGCGGATTCCGGCGTCGGCGATGGCATCGGTCCGGTAGCCCGGCAGATGCACCGGCCTATTCTCGTTGTCATACAGCAGAGCGTGGTATTCATCCCCACTGAACTCCAGGATGTCCACGCCCAACCACTCCTGATATCCCCCACGGCACTCGGCCGGGACGATCATCGGGTTGTCGCCCTTCTTGGCTTGGTTGCCCTTGAGGTGCCACTTGCCGATGTATCCCGTGTGATAGCCGGCAGCATTGAAGAGCTTGGGCAGGGTCACGGCATCGTGCTTTAGTCCCAGGCCGTTGCGCCACACCCCCGTAGGGGTCGCGTACAGGCCGGTTTGCAGGCACGCCCGGGCCGGCCCGCACACGGGCTGACAGGTAAAACACTGGGATACGTGCGTCGCCCGCCGAGCCACACGGTCAAAATTGGGCATCAGGCCCAGCGGATTACCGTGCAGCCCGCTGGTGTCCCAGCGCTGCTGATCGGTGAAGAAAACAACCACGTTGGGGCGCTGGGGCCGGGCGTCCGACATCGACACATCTCCTGAAAGAGCCCCAAGACACAGCCTGTTCCGGTACTCCGTGTTGGGCAGCGATGGCCGTGCTATTGAATCGCTCTGCTCGTGTCCACCCGTTGGCACGCCAGGCGGTACGCCCTGGGCGAGCTGCCGGTGGCAAGACGAAAGAGGCGGTAGAAGTATTTCGCAGGCATACCGCACTTCATGGCCACTTGAGGCATCGGCAGGTCGGTCTGGGCCAGCAGACGGCAGGCCTGCTCGACCTGGACGCGCCGGATCTCCTGCGCCGGCGTGCGGCCCAAGTGCTTCTTCGTCGCGCGTTCCAGTTGCCGGCGGCCGATCGGGACGCTCGCCAACAGTTGCTTGATCGACAGCCCCTCGCACGCGTGCTGACGAATGAAGCCCAGGGCCCTGGCCACTTCGCGGTCGGGCACGGCCGCAACATCGGTCGATTGCCGAGCGACCACCCCCATCGGGGGCACGAGGACGAGTCCGCCCGTCGGCGGCGCCGCGCCGAGCAAAAGATCGCGCACCCACTGGGCCATCAGAAAGCCCACCTTGCGCCAGGGGATCTCCACGCTGGAAATGGTGGGGCGGTGGGTCTCACAGCAGGCGGGATCGTTGTCCACGCCCAAGACCGCCACCTCCTCGGGCACGTGCAGCCCAATCGTGCGGCAGGTC
>JAJXSS010000160.1 GCA_021784455.1 Planctomycetota bacterium | reverse complement strand
ACGTCATCAATAATCGTCTTTTGCGACATCTTCCAGGCAGGTTCGGGTGCCGCCGGCATACCCCGAACACCGCAAATGCCCGGGCCGGCCGGGCCCGCCAGCATTCGCCGCATCAACCCCGGTCTGACGCGGCCGCGCCGCCTTCCGGGGTGCAGTCCTTGCCCAGGCCGCTTGCCCCCCCCGCTCCGGCACATCCGCCGGGGCCTTGCACCTCCCGGCCGACCCGCTTACTCCGTCACCGCGGTCGTCCGGGCCGCCTGCTGGCTCCCGGCCCGCTGCCTCAGCAGGTCGATCATCTGCCGCACTTCCCCCGCCATGCGCGTATTGGGAAATTCCTTGATGATCTGCTCCCCGATGCGCACCGACTCGGTCCACTCCTTGTCGTGTACCGCCAGCTTGAACTGCACCCCCAGGTTCTCCCGCTTCTTGACCACCACGCCCCGCGCCACCTCGCGCAGTTCCTCCGCCTCGGTGCGGCTGAGGTACAGGTCCATCTCCTTCAGAAGATCCATCGCCACATCGATGTCGTTGCGTTCGGCCGCCTTGAGGAAACGCAGCTCCAGGTCCTTCTTGTACTGGGCCTGTGTCTCGCGCACCCGCTGGGCCAGGGCCGCCACCCGCGGCACATCCGGGTACAGGCGCATGATCTTGGCCGCCTCGGCCGTGGCATCATCCCACTGCCGCTTGTCCAGGATCGCATCCAGCCGGACCATCGCCTGGTCCACCTTGGCATCGATCTCCGCCTTGCGCGCCGCCAGGATCTCCTCGCGGAACTGCTCGGCCTCCTCCCGGTAGCCATAGCGGCTGGCCATCTCCTCCACCAGCACCAGGGCGGCATCGTAGTCGCTGCGCGCCATGTCCTCGCGGATCGCCTGGCGCAGGGCGTTGCGGTCCTGCTCCCGGTAGGCGATGCCCTTGGCCGCATCGCTGATCAGGAGCCGCTCGGAGATCAGCTTCAGCGTGTCCAGCACCTGGGGGTCGCCGGCCGAGGGGGCCTGCGGCCGCAGACCGGCCGCCACCGGGTACAGCGCCGCGGGAATCATCACCGCCAGCACCCCCAGCCCCAGCAGCACCCCGTCTCCCTTCTGGTACAGCTCCAGAATCCCCATGGCCATCAGCACCAGGCCCGCCACCAGCAGCAGCGTGTACAACACCACCATCCAGCCGTCACGTTTTCGGGGTGATTCAGCCATGGAGAACTCCTTTGCCAAAAGTGCACCGGCGGCCTGCGGAAGCTAACCCTCGTTCCTGCCACTGTCAATCAGCATCATTGCGCCCCAGACAGGTCACCCGACTCATCCCCGGGCGCCGATGTGCCCCCCGCCATCCCCCCGCTTCCTTCCCACCCTATTCTAGCCGCGGAACCCGCCCCCATTGTGTTACCATGCCCCCATGCCCCCTCACGCGTGGCGCAGGCGTCTTCGCTGGCTGGGCCTGGCCCTGGGCCTGGGGCTCTTGGGGTGGGCGGTCCTGCGGGCCGGCGCCGTCCTGCCCCCGCCCAGCCTCTGGCGCGAACATGGGCCGGCCATGCTGCTCCTGGCCGCCCTGGTCGGGGCCAATCTCATCGCCACCGGAGCCTTGTTCTGGCTCATCACCCGCTCCTTTTCCGCCCTGCCTCCGGTGCCCCTCCCACGCATGATCGAGTTGGTGGCCGCCAGCGCCCTGATCAACTACCTGCCCCTGGGCTGGCCCGGACCCGCCGCCCGCTCGGCCTGGCTCAAACTGCGGCACAATCTGCCCATCCGCCAGTCGCTGATCATCCTGGGGATTGTGCTGACCTTGTCAGTGATCCTGGCGCTGGGGGTGCTGCTCCTGCTGGGGCTGCATACGCCCTGGGCCCGCCTCCTGGCCGCCCTGATGGGTCTGGGGCTCCTGTCCGTCTTGACCGCCCGCCTGGCTCCCGTCTTTCTGCACCGGCCCACCCCCGCCGCCTGGGCGTGGGCCCCCTTCAAAGCCCTGGACCTGCTGTTGGGAGCCCTGCGCCTGTGGCTGGCGTTTCGCATCATCGGGCTTCCGATTGGTCTGGCCGATGCCCTGGCCCTGGGGGCCGCCGACATGGTGGTGAGTATGCTGGCCATCACCCCCAACGGCCTGGGCCTCAGCGAATGGGCCGTCGGCTTCCTGGCCTCCACCCTGCACCTGGCCAGCAGCCCCCAGGCCCAACTGGCCAAGCTCGTCGACCGCGGCCTCAGCGTGCTGGTCATCATCCCCGCCGGCCTGGGGTGCCTGCGCCGGTTACGCGCGCAATAGGGCGGTCCGATCCACGCATCTGGAGCAGCACTCGACTGCGGCGCTTGCCCCGGAGGTCATCGGCGCGGCCCTGGAGAGCCTGAGGCTCCGTCATTCGCCTCCACCGGCTGCAGCCTCATCTGCGCCTGGCAACGCGGGCAACGCAGGAGCTGGCCCTTGTGTGGCGTGGCCAGCAGCGCCGATATCGCGATGGCGGCGGCGTGGATACACAGACCGCCGGGCGTATCGGGACCGAGGTGAAAGGTCTCGCCGGCACGGGTTCCGGCCGGGCAACCCCCGGAATCCATGACCGGGGCGGTGTCGAAAACCAGAATGAAACGCCCCGGGTCCGGATTGCTCGGCCCGCGGAGCCCGGGTGGTTTGGGCCCGGGGGACCGGTGGACGGCGGCGGGGCCCGGTCCCGGGGCCGGCCGGATAAAACCGGCCGCCGATTCTTCGACCACGTCGCGCCCCCGGTCCAGCGCCGCGTTGGCCAGCTCATCCGCCCGCGCATTCAGGTGCCGCCGCACATGCTGAATGTGCCACGCCTCGAACTGCTTCAGCAGCCGCTGCGCCTTTTCGAACAGCGGCAGCAGATCCGCCGACTTCACCCGGTACTCCCCCGTGATCTGCCGGACCATGAGCTGCGAATCGCTGCGAATCTCCACCTCCCGGCCGCCCAGTTGCACGGCTAGTTCCAGCGCCTTCACCAGCCCCGAATACTCCGCCACGTTGTTGGTCGTCCGGCCCAGAAAATAACCCGCCTCGTGCAAGGGCGTGGACGTGTCCGCATCGTGAATCACCACCCCCGCCGCCGCCGGCCCGGGGTTCCCCCGCGATCCACCATCAACATGAATGCGAAGATGCATGGCAGAAGGGGCCACCCGTCCCGAGTTACCCGTCACTCGTCACCCGCCCCGGATCACCCGTCACCCGTGGCGCGTTACGGGGCCACGGCCACCCCAGACGGCTCACTCTATTTCTTGGCCATCGCCGTCTTGAGCGTCTCATCCAAAAACAGGATCCGCCCGCAACTGGGGCACACCACCACCTCCTCGTTGCTCGACAGCAGGCTGCTGACCCGCTCGATCGGCACGCTGATATAGCAGCCCCCGCACGAATACTCCCGGTGCCGCCGGTCTTCTTCGATCACCACCGCCATGGCTTCCCCATCGTGCATCTTCGCCAGCCGGTCAAACGTCTGCCGCGCCTCGGCCGGGACCTCCTCGGCCGCCGCCGCCCGCTGGCCCTCCAGATCGCTCAGTCGCGTGCCGATCTCGCTCCGGGCCTGCTCCTCCTCCTTCTGGGCCAGCCCCACCATTTTCTCCTGGTCCGCCACCGCCCCATCCAGTTCCGTGATCTTGGCCTCCAGCTCGTCCGCCTTGCTCAGTTCCCCCAGCCCCTCCTCCTCGATCTTGCCCCGGTTCTCCTTCAGCGTGTTCACCTCGATCAACAGGGCCGAGTATTCCTTGTTCGTCTTGACCGCGTTCATCTGCTCCCGGAAACGGTCGATCTTCGCCTCCATCTCCTGGATCTGCAGCTCCACCGCCGAGGCCTTGGTCTTGGCCACCTTGTACTGCTGCTGCACCTCTGCCCGCTGCTGCACGAGCTGTTCCAGACGCTGGTGGTGCCGGGTCAGGCGGCTCTGGGCGGCATCCAGCCGCGTCCTCAGGCCACGTACCTGCTGGTCCAGCAGGAACAGGGCGTGCAGCTTCTCATTGAGCGACATTGCGGTCTCCGTCGGTAAAGGGCGAGTCTTACATCATAACCACCGGCGGCGGCCAAGGGTATTTCCCGGCCAAGATTTTTGCCAGCGGGGGGGCAGCCTGGCTGGGCCGTCGCCGCTTTTCCGCCGATATAGGTCGTGTACGTACCCATGGTTGGGGGATTCGCCGTGGACGAATATATTTGGCCCGCACGCAACGTGGCGGAGTTTGCCTATTGCCCACGGCTCTTCTAACTCATGGAGGTCGAGGCCAACCCCAAGCGCTGCCGCCAGGTCTTCAAGACCATGAAAGCCCACGGTGAACACTGGCAGTATTCGGTCTTCTTCTGCGTCCTCAAGGACATCGACCGCGTACGCATGCAGAGCCAGTTGGAAGAGGCGATGAACCTGAAGGAAGACCAGGCGATGATCGTGGACCTGGGGCCGGATGAGCAGACCGCCCGCCAGGCCGCCACCGTCCTGGGCCCGTCCCTGCCGGAGGCTGACAGCGGGATGGTGGTGGTGTAGACTGTCGTCCCGTTGGTGCTACCCCCAGGGGTTGCGGGGGCGGGTGCTTTCGGGAGCCACCTCATGGCCAAGTCTGTTCCCTCCGTTCCGACCACGCAACGCGCGTACACCCTCCGCCTCCGCGGCGTCGCTGGCCGTTCTGTGCGCGGTGCTTGAGGTCAGCCGCGGAGGCTACTACGACTGGAAAGAGCGTCAGCCCGGCCCCCGGCAGCAGCGCCGCCAGGAACTGGACCGGCAGATCCGAGCCGTCTTCCAGAGCCACCGCGGGGTTTATGGCAGCCCCAGGGTTTATCGGCAGTTGCAGGCCCAGGGCGTGGCCTGCTGCCGCAACACCATCGCCAAGCGGATGAATCAGATGGACTTACAAGCCATGCAACGCAAGAGATTCGTGCTTCAAACCACCGATTCCCACCACGATTGGCCGGTGGCGGGCAACGTCCTGAATCAGCAGTTCGAGGTCGATCAGATCAACCAGGTCTGGACGGCCGACATCACCTATATCCCCACGGACGAAGGCTGGTGGACTAAGGCCTCAAGCACCGAGACCTGACGGGGATCGGGGCCATCGGGGTGGATGGAGGCCACACCCAGCACGCAGGTCTGGCCGGAGGATGCGGCGAGTTGGGGCTTCAGCGGCACGAACCTGACGCTGCAATCGGGCGAGCTCTATCCCCAGCCCCGGATCACCGTGACAGGCATCCCCTACGGCCTGTACGACGTGTACCTGTATGCCGCCGCCGGCGGCAACGGCGGCCAGGGCATCGCCGCGATTTCCGTGGCCAATGGCGTCAGCGGCGGCGTCGATCCCACGGGCACCTACTACTACAACTTCAACTGGCAGAACGGCCATTACCAATAACGGTCAGGACAAGCAGGATGTGACCTGGAACGTGGCCCTGACCGGGGCCCGCACCATGGTGAGCGGGAACCAATTCAGTCCCCCGGCCCAGGCCGAGGCCTACTTCACCCAGGCCTCCAGCGGCATTCTGTCGCTGGAAGGCGGTCGCAGCACCACGATCAGGGTACCTCTGGCCAACGTGGACCTGCTGAAACTCTACGTGGTCAAGGCCATCCGCATCGTTTGCCACAAGGCCAGCGATGCTCCCGCTTCCGGGGGCGGGGGCGGGGGCATGACCTATGAGTTGGCCATCCCCTGGTCGCGTCTGGCGCCCTTCAGGCCGCAAGTGGGGGCGGACTTGGGCCTGTCCCTGATCGTCAACGAGGATGATGGCCGCGGCCGGACGGGCTTCATGGCCTGGTTCGGCAATCCCAACACGAAGGAGATCGATCTGGTGGGGGACTTGATCCTCACCAAGTGAGGGCAGATTCTTCGATTTTGGAATTCTGCTTTTTGATTGGCCGTGAAATTCCCCGCTGGGCCCCCTTGCGTTCCTGCGCTGCGAATCTGGGGTCTGGAGGTGAATCGGGGGACGGACGTGGAGCCGGGGGGCTCGCAGAGAGCCACCGAGACACCCGTTAGGCGCCCGGTCACGCCCGGATAATGTTCTTCAGGCCTCAACTGCCGGCATACCCTTAACGGACTGGTCCCGGACCCACGATCCGGGTGTTGTGCCGCGGGCATCGCGGCCGTAGGCTATGGTCCCGCTGTTGTCCGGCCGGTCGTTCCGCAGGCGGCCGGGCTTCCCTCCACACACATGATCGAAAGGATGTTTGCAATGGCCGACAAGAAGAAGGCGCTGGTGGTCTGGGGCGGCTGGAATGGGCACACACCTAAAGAGACGGGCGAACTGTGCAATCAGTGGCTCACCGAGCGCGGGTTTGAAGTGACTGTGTCCAACACGCTGGACGCCTATCTCGACAAAGACAAGCTGGCCCAATTGGCGCTGATCGTCCCGGTTTGGACGATGGGCAAGATCACGGGCGAGCAGTTTAAGGGTTTGAGTGAGGCCGTGCGCTCGGGGGTGGGCCTGGCCGGCTGCCACGGGGGCATCATTGACAGCTTCCGCGAAAACACCGAGTACCAGGTGATGACGGGCGGGCAGTGGGTCTCCCATCCGGGGGGGTGCATCCCCGAATATCACGTAGCCGTGACCGATGCCCAGCACCCCATTACCCGGGGCATCAGCGACTTCGTGCTGCCCAACACCGAGCAGTACTACTGCCACGTGGACCCGGGCAATCACGTGCTGTGCACCACGACGTTTGATGGGGGCTACGGCGATGTGACCACCTACCGCCTGGGGACCCTCATGCCCTACGCCTGGGTGCGCACCTACGGCAAGGGCAAGGTGTTCGTGGCCTCGTGGGGGCACACCTACAAGGATTTCGACGTGCCTCAGGCGCGCGAGATCATGATCCGCGGCCTGATCTGGGCGGCGCGGTAGGAGCCGGATGCACTGAACCACGAAGACACGAAGACGCAAGAAAGAACGACCGGAAAAGCGAACGACCAAGAACACCAAGAAGAGAACTGGTGAACAGTGGAAAGGACCATCCGGCCGGTCTGACTCTGATCTTGGTGTCCTTGGTGCTTTTGGTGGTTCAATTCTTGTCTTGATCGGCTTGGTGACTTCGTGACTTCGTGGTTCCATCCTCTTTCTTTCCCACCTTGACGCCTTGGTGGTTCATCCTCTTACGCGAATTCGAGTGTTCCGGGGCTGGTGCGGATTCCGGGGCCTCCAATTCCGGGGGTGACACCGAGGTGATTGAGCACGTGCAGTGAACGCGAGGAGTTGCGGGGAATATTCCGGGGGACTTCCTGGCCCATCAGGATGCGCTGGTAGTAGTCCAGCAGTTGGGTGGTTTCGCTGGCATCCTCGCGCAGGAGTTCCACCCGATAGTGCCGCACGCCCAGCCCCCGGAATCTGGCGAGGTAGGAAGCGGCCGACTGGGCCTGGCCATTGAAGACGGTGTTGCGGCAGCCGGCATCGGGAATCAGCGGGTGCGGCACCCCCATGCGGTCGCGCAGGTCCACCTGGTGCTTTTCGCAGGGCCGGCCGCAGTCGTGATAATCCTTGCCCCCGGAAAGGGTGGCGGCAAAGACGCAGTGCTCCATGTGGAACAGGGGCATGTGCTGATGAATGACGACTTCGAAGAGGCCCGGGGCGAAACGCCGCACCATAGCGGCCAGTTGGGTGTAATTGAGGTCGTAACTGGGGGTCAGACGGCTCAGCCCGGCCTGGCGCAGGGTTAAGGCCGTCAGCTCATTGGCCACGTTCAGGCTGTAGTCCCCGATCAGGGCCATTCCGGGGGCTTCCTTACGGAACCAGGCCAGGGCCCCCAGGTTGCGGACCAGGACCGCATCCGGGCCGCTCTCCAGAACCTGGCACAGCCAGCCTTGTTCCCCGGGCTTCAAGATGCGCATGGTGGCCACGGCGATGGCCAGCCCGGCCGCGTGGGCCAAAGCCACCGCCGGGGCATACTTCCGGGGGTCCTCGAAATCGACGTACACCCCCCCGGAATTGACCCCGCCCCCGGATTTGCCCCCGGATTCGGCCCCGGATTCGGCCCCGGAACGGCCGCGCCAGGCGGCAATCGCCTCGAGTTGGGGCAGGCTCCGGGCCAGGATGGATAAAGAAGGAACGCCGCCGGCCTCGGAAGCTGGATGTACCGGCCCTTCGGGCCTGAATGAAGAAAAAGGAGAAGAATCGTCGCTGTCCGGGGCCTCACGGCCCCGGCTACCGGGAGTGCCGGCCCTTCGGGCCTCCGCGGCGGCTTGTGCTCGGAGTTCGGTCAGGGCCTGCGGATTGGCGACCGCGCCGGCCGACTGACGCTGCCGCAGGGCCAGGAGTTTTTCGACCGCCTGGCGGCGCAGGCCGTTGAGCACACTCTTGGGGGCCATGACCGGGGCCGCCTCCGCCGGGGCACCATTCCAGGTCAGGACCAGCGAACCCAGCTCGAACGGTGTGTCGCCCAGCCGGCCCAGTTGCTGGCGCAGCAGTTCCACGGTCAGGGGGTGCTTCAAGGCCGCAGCCAGCGGGGCCGCGGCCTCCACCGTCACCTGATACCCGGCGCTGTCGGCCAGAGTTAGTTGCAAAGGCCGCCCGGGCCAGGCTTCCACGGTGGCCTGGAGCGATTGCCGGTGAACCACCTGATCGCGGGCGAAGCTCTGCTCAAGGCGCCGGCGCACGGCCGGGTCATCGGTCTTCCACACAATGGCCCCCAGGGCCACGGCGTTGAGGTTGACCGCGCCGCGGGCGAAGGAGATCTCGACACAGCGTCGCGACGCCTGGCCGATGGTCCCGGGGGAATTCCTGGGAGGTTTTGCCGAAGCCTCTCGGCGCGAGATTCCGTGGGCGGGGCGAATTCCGGGGGCAATTCCGGGGGCGGGGGCGGGGATTCCGAGCGCGGGGATAAA
>JAJXSS010000159.1 GCA_021784455.1 Planctomycetota bacterium | reverse complement strand
GAAAACTCGCTACTTCCGCCGCGCAGGGCGAGGGCAGGCACCGGTTAGGTAATCAATCCCGTCTGCGAGGCCCGTTCCGCCTCTTTCCGGCCCGTGGGACTTATCCCCGTTTGACCAAGTGCGGGCGCCCGGCCGGTTGTCAAGCGGAGAATCTGCGGTAAAATCGTCGGTTCGCCTGCGGCCGCCCCCCGGGGAGTGACCTGCCGCAGGCCGGTCCGCGGCCGGCGTCGCGGACGCGTGTTGGCCCCGTCGTCTAGAGGCCTAGGACATCGCCCTTTCACGGCGGTAACACGGGTTCAAATCCCGTCGGGGTCACTTGGCTGACTGGCAGTGCTTGGCACCAACTCGCAAGCCGCCGCTTTTTCGGGCCATTTGTCACTTCAGTTGAACCTGCTTGCGAGGGTGCGCGACCTGATTCGTGCGCTTGCTGCGCCGGGTTTTGCGCCGCTTTTCCCGCAACGGCCTTGCCGGGTGGGTTGCCCGGCAGCCGGCCCCGGCTGCTCTTGTGCGATCTATTCAGTTGTGGCTGCCAACCAGGCAGTGTAGCACTACAGGTACACGGACCTGTTGCACACGTATCGTTCGCTTCCCACTCTCGCGGATTCACTTTCTGGCTGGCGCACGACCCTCGGCAGGATCTCCCGCTTGCCGCAGTGCGGCCACGGGATTCTCCTGTTTTTCAGCGTCGTGCTCTGTCACACGTAAGATTTGGGGTTGAGGGTAGTCCAAACTGCCTTCAGATAAGGCGTGAAACGATTCGGGCAAACCAAAATGTTGGTGTGACAGAGCGTAGCGCTGATTTAGCCCTGGTTAAGCCAGTGGTCCTCCAGCCATTGCCGCTCGGCCGCCAGGGCCAGACTCCGCCCCCGGTAGCCCCGGAATGACCCCAGCACCGGCCAATCGACGGCCGTGAGGTCCGCCCCCCCCCCCGGCCCCGGGGTAGTCCGGCTCGATGTGGCTGGCCCGGCGGGTATACAAGGCTCCCAGGGTGACCAGGTCGATGGCTTCCTCGTACACGCAGCGGCCATACCACCCCGGTTGAGGATGGTCGCATCATGCGCCAGCGCGCGCCAAAGCGCAACGTTGGGATTGTGTTGGCAGGTTATCCCCAACTTTCACTGTTCGAGTGCCGAACAGGATTGCTTCTCACCCGCTTCCTCGACAACAATTGCCGCAAATCCTCTCGGACTACCTGCAATGAATGATGCCCATCGCCATCGGACTGATGTGGGGACGGCCTTGGATGGTCGGCACCCAATTCAACTGGTGATGAATCCGCTGGCCATGGGCTCCAAGGGTGTAGATGTAGCGGATGAAATTGGCGCGGACGTTCTGGCCAGAGTGCAGCCGGCCCGGTAAATGCCGCCGGGACAGCAACCCCCCCACGGGGACCACAATCTCCGCCACCCAGCCGGCCTCCCGACCATTTTCAATCAGGGGCGCAGTGGCGGCGGTGAAACCCGGCAGGTTCCAGGCACGGTCCATGTGATGGTTGACGAGCTGCCGCGTATCGATCTGCCCGGCCGGGTAATCCGGCGGCCGGGTCCAAGTGTGATACACGTCGGCCGTCACCCCCAAGGGACTGACCTGCAGTTCGGCATACTGCCGCATGTCTCCGGCAACATCGAGAAACACTTCCACCACATCCTGCGTGTATAGGGGATCATCGTGCTTCCGCAGTGTGGCGAAATACTTGGGGCCGCGGCACACGAACGCCAAATAGAGGTTCTGCTTATCCCATAGCGCACGCACGGTGGTTCGATAGGCTGGATCGGCCGCCATACCTTCATGCACATGATCGATCGGTCCGATCAAGGGCGCCGAGGGGGAAGCCTTTCGCCAATCAGGCTCAGCGATCTTGCCATCAATCGTCAGCCGCCCGCTGCGCGCCGTGGCCGTGAGCATTGGTTCCGCCCCAGCACAACCGGCCACACCCAGCAGCAGGACCATGGCGACCAAGAGATTCTGACCCGCCTTCAGGCTCATCATTGACTCCTTAGCTACTTCACGCGCACCATATAGGGCAGCGGCCTGGCAGCGCCCTCATCCAGTCGCACCACGCCATACCAGCGCGGCGTCCAGGGAAAGCCATCATCCGACCAGAGCAGATTGGTCACTTTCCCCGAGGCGCCGGTGTGGACCCACCAGACAGAAAACCCCAAATCTCCCCCCGCAGGCCAGACCTTTTGATCGAAGGCGCGATAAGGAATAAACAGTTCCAGATTGGTACCGTTGGGCGTATCCTTCCAAACCCCGGCCAGCTTGACATGCGATGGGGAGGTTTCTCCGGTGGAGAGCGCCAACTGACCGCCCTCTTCCAACCGGCCATTGACCCAGTAGTAACTGCCCACCGTGCCCAGCAATTCGGGCTTGCGCGGGTCAAAATACAGAATAAAGTGGTCTCGGTGTAACTGTCCCGTACCTCGGGCCGCCAGATAGACACCGGTGCTCCCCGCCCGGACCGCCCAGCGCAGGTAGCACTCCTGCGGCGTGGCACGATGATCCTCCACCCCAAACACCCAGCGCGCCTGACACGGCTCCCCCACCGGCATCCAATGCTTCTGGCCGGACCATTCGGTGAGGTTGCCATCCACCGTGGCTTCGCCCCGCACGGCCTGACCAAATCGGACATACGCCAGTTCGGCCACGGCCCACTGCGGAGCCGAAAACTTCTCCTTGAATTCCTCTTCCAGGGGTATGCGACCGACACTTGAGCCGGCCGGCAGTGTTACCTTAATCATCTTCCGCGTCACGCCATCGGCACTTCGACAGGGAATTTGCAGTTCAGGCCCATCAACCGTGATGCGGCCCCGCACAATCTGTGCCCCTGCAAACGGCGCCACAACCGCGTAGACATGACTTGTCGGACCGCAATAATCCACCACGGGAATACAAGGATGTCCCGGGGCCAGGTAGACGTTGTCGGGGAAGTGCAGCAGGTCCACCGGCTTGGTCGCTTGCGGCCAGCTCACTTCAAACGTTTGGGCCTCCCCTGGGCCCAGATCATAGGACCCCGGCCCAAGCATTTTGAGTTGGGCTTCCAAGGGCGGGTAGATGACCACGCGCCCGGCACGCCGCCGTGAGGAGGTGTTGCGCAAGAGGATGCGGCTGATCACGCCGGTGGGCGTCCACAGGCTCCGGCCGGTCAGCGTCAGGGGATCCTGGGGGGCCCGCACCCCGGCGATCGTGTCATAGACGGCTCGGGCGATCATCAGTTGCCCCAGGGCGTTGATATGCACCGGATCCCCTGCCCCTGCGGATTCCAACATCGAGGTGAATTGGGACTTAAAATCGCGCGGGCAGATCGGCCAGGCGTTGCGGGCCGCAGCCTCCAAGCTCCGCCCCCCGCCCCCCCATACCGCCGCAAAGGTCTTGGCCACCGGTATCCCGTCCTGAGCGCCCAGGTGATTGAGCCACTCATCATAACCGGCCGTGCGGAGCTCGAACCAGGGGGGATTCGCATTCGTCGTACGACCCCCCGGATTCACAGGCCAGTCAAAGTGCGGAGTGGGTTGCAGGAATATCACATCGGCGTGGCAGTCTTCAATGAAACGCTGGCTCAGATAGTGATACTGTTCGACATAGGCATCAGGTTCGTAATTCCGCTGATCGTTGAGCCCATACATGATGAGACCAAGGTCAGGATGGTGCGGCGGGCCATCCATCGCCCAGCGGCGGACGGAATAGTCGGCCGTCATGCCGAATTTGGAGCGGTCGACCAGGGTGATCTGCTGATTGCCGGTGGCCCGCGCCAGCAGCATTTTCAGCATGGTCTTGTAGTCACCCGTGCTGGTCACCGAATCGCCCATCAGCACAATGGTATAGGGTTGGTTGGCGAGCAACTTGAGCCCATTACGCGGCAATGCATGGACCACGGCTTTCTTCGAGAGCGGCGCCGGCGGGGCCATGGCCAGAAAGCGCAGTTCGTCGTGGCCGGGCAAGAGCGTGATGATGTGGATACCTTCCACCCGCGGAGCGATTTCGATCTGCCCCCCGGTTACCTTCGCCACCGATTCCGCCGTAGGCCCCCACCCGTCACGGGTGATTGTCTTAAGGCGATAGCGCACCTCGGGCTGGGTTGTGGGGATGCGGATAATCGCCTTCCCATCGGTGAAGACATAGGGGGTAGCCAGGGTGGCAACCCGCGCCAGCGCCATCATGGGCTGGCTCAGAATCAACAACAGGGCCGTCAATAGAACCCCTGACCGCATCAGACGTTCTCCCTATGGGGGCCGGTGCGTCCCCGCCCAACCGGGCGTTGACGCCGACGATTGGCCCATCCAAGCCTTACTCAGATGAACTGGGAATGTCCTGGGGCCGCCAGTGATCGGTGCGAAACTGGCTGGCGGGCAGACCCGCATCATTGATCAAGTCGCCCGCCGGATTCGCCGCCCAGTTGTAGCGTGCCGCCACGGGTTCGGGAACAATAGGTGACGACAGCACGACGGTATCGCCAGCAATTTCCGCCTGGGCCCAATGGAAGACCTTGTCCTGACCGGCAATAGCGAACCCGTGGAGAGGACCGGGGCCCGCGCCGTTGTGCAGGCCGTTGGCGTGATCAAAGGTTACGACAATCTTACCTTTGTGGACTTTCATGGACCTGTACGTGGGGCCGCTGCACTCGATGTCCTGGTGATACTCCTTGGCGAGGGCCCAGAGTTCCAGCCGGCGTGCCACTTCTTGCTTGTTCCGGGGATGGATGCTGTCGGCATCGCCGATGTCGGTGGTGACGACCATCCCCGTGTCGGGCAAAGCCAACCCCTGGGCCTGTGCTTCCCGAACATTGGCCCATGAATATTTCTCAATGGGTGTGATCTGTTTGCCCATATAGGCCGCGAGCTGCACGAAATAAAAGGGGAGGTCTTTGCGTCCCCAGACTTGGCGCCAGCTCTGGATCAGCACGGGGAACATCTGGGCGTACAAGGCTGGCTCAAAGGCATTGTTCTCGGCCTGGTACCACAATACCCCGCGCAGGCCGAAGGGCGCCAGGGGATGGATCAGGGCCTCATACAGGTTGCCAAATTCGCCCGCGCCAAGAACCTGGGGCTGCGACCCGGGGTCGATCTCCGAGCCAAACCGGAAATGCCAGGAGCCCGCGAGCGAGATCGCGATGGAACCATCGGCCGTGGTGATCGACCAGTCTTGTGGCTGGCCGAACATGCCTGAAACGCCGTAGATATTGGGGATGCGCGTGACAATGGTCAGATGCCGGGACCTGGTCTGTGCGGCGGTGAGCGGGTAATGGCGTGGAATCTTCCAGAAATCCTTGGTGCCGTACCAGGTTCGGCCGACTTCCGTACCATTGACATAGGTAATGTCCGCGTCATCCATGGCCCCCAGGTTCAACAGCAGCGGCCGGCCGACCAAGGCCGGGGGGAGGTCGACATCGCGTCGCGCCCAGGTCGTCCCATAGAGACTCCAGCCAGCAAGCCCATCGGGCATGGGAATGGTGACCCGCTGCCATTTTTCCAATGATGTCCCGGGTTCATACCACTTCTCCTTGGCCCCGATGTCCGAGGCCAGCATCCGGTCGATCCATGCCATTTTGGCCGGGACGGCCCGCGCCTGCCGGGCCGCGAAGTCCTTCTCATAGCTTGCCTTGTCCTTCTGCAACGCCTGCCTCTGCCGGGCTATCTGGGCCGTATACGCCGCCAGCAACGGGGCCGTCGCCTGGCGGGCGCTGTGCCATGACAACCACGCCTGGATCGGCGTCCCTCCAACGCTCTTGCTGAGAATCCCGACGGGCACATGCAGGCGTTGGCGCAAATCGCGCGCGAAGAAGTATCCGATCGCCGTAAAGGAGCCGACGGTATCCGGCGCCACGGGAACCCATTGGTTGCCGTACACGCGGATCAGCGGATCGTTGCCGCCGGCTATTTCCTTCGCGGCGTGCAGACAATCCTTGACCGGCAACTCCATGTTGCTCTGCCCGCTGCACAGCCAGACTTCACCGACCACCACGTTGGCAATTCTGATGGTTTCGCCCCGGGCATCGGTCACGGTCATTTCCGCAGGGACGCTGGAGGCGTGCAGAGGTTTCAGCATCGTGCGCCAGGTGTTGTCGCCGGCGACGGTGGCCGTGACGCGCTGGCCCGCGAAAGCAACCGTCACCGTGTCCTGCGGTGTGCCCGTGCCCCACACCGGCACATCCATACCCTGCTGCAGCACCATATTGTCGCTGAATACCGGGGGCAACCGCAGCGCGGCATATCCGGGTTGGGCGATAGCCGCCTCAATCCCCGCGCACAGCATCACGGTCCGCCAAATTCCCTGCGCCATTGGCATGGCCTGTCCTTTCCGTGGTTCCCGGGCTGATTCCGGCATCTACCTGTTCTTGCTGCTGAGCACCGGCCAATCGTCCGTCCGGAAGGGGGAGGCTGGAAGGCCGGCCGCGTTCACCAGATTGCCCGCGGCGCTCCAGCCGTAGCGAACCGCCGCAGGCTGCGGGACCTTGTCGGACCACACGCGCACACAAGGACCGTCAATTTCCGCATGGGCCCAGATGAACTTCTGATCGGCGCCGGCGATGGCGAAGCCGGTCACCGGCCCCTGATCCGTCGTCTGCAGAGTGCTGCCGTAGGTGTCGAAGGTCACGCAGGCCTGGTGGCCCTTTACCTGCCACGACGCGTACATGGGACTGCGGTAGACAACGCTCTTTCCGTAGACCATGCCCAGCGCCGTCAATTCCAACCGGGCGCCGACCCCTTGCTTGTTGGTGGGGTGAATGTCGCCGTTGCCCAGATCGGTCGTTACCACCATGGCCGTGCGGGGCTCGGCCAAGCCGGCCCGCTGGGCGTCGCGCAGTTCCGCCCACCAGTCCTGGCCCGGCGGTGGAGGCGGCTTCACGTTGTATCGCCCCATGTTCGGAATCTGCACGTAGATGAAGGGGAGATCACCCTCACCCCATCGCGACCGCCAATCCCGGATCAGCAGCGGAAGCAGGCGGCCGTACTGCACGGCCCGGTAAAAATTGGATTCCCCCTGATACCAGACGATACCGCGGATGGCTGTCGGGATCAGCGGCGCAATCAGGCCGTTGAAGAGCGCGGCCGGATGGGCGATTGGATAGTGCTCCACTGTCTGATCGATGATGCCCTGGTCCTCTTCCGGTGTCGGCGTGGTGTACGGAGGATAGGGGGCGCGAGGCAAGGGCTTTTTGTCCTGCCGGGCCTGGGCCAGGGCAATCTTATAGGCCGCGAGTTTTTTGCGATACTCGGCCATGGCCGCCGGGGCGTGAGCCAGGGCCTTTTCCCAGCGTGCCTCCATGATGGGGTAGTCCGGATCAGTCTTCAGGGCCGGCAAACTCAGCCACGATTCGATGTAGGCGCCGTTCCAGGCGGAGCAGATGATGCCCACGGGCACGCCCAGGGCCTGCTGGAGGTCGCGTCCGAAGTAATAGGCGGTGGCGGAAAAGTCGGGGATGACCTGGGGCGAACAAGGCACCCAATGGCCATGGCAGTCCGTCTGGGGAGTATCCGAACCAGTGCCCTGCACGGAGAACAAACGCAGATCGGGATGATTGGCGGCCTGGATCTCCTTCGCCGCATTGGCAAAGAAACGCACGCCCAGGTACATGTTCGACTGCCCCGAGCACAACCACACTTCACCGACCAGAATGTTCTTCAGGGTCAGGCTCTGGCGGTCCTCCCGCACCACCATCTCCAGAGGCGGTCCGACGTGCAGGGGGCTCAGCTTGACCATCCAGCGCCCGCCCGCATCGGCGGTGGCGGTCTGGGACTGACCCGCAATTGAGACGGTCACACTTCCCCCGGGTTTCGCCCAGCCCCAGACGGGAACCGTCATGTCCCGTTGCAGCACCATATTGTCGCCGAACACGGCGGGCAGCCGCAGATCGGCCTGCGCCGGGACGGCGCCCAAGGCCAGCACCACCAGCAGGCCCACCGGCCCTATTCTCAAGAAGGAGCGCATCATTGCTTGGACTCCGGGGCGTTGGGAAGAGCCATGACTTCAATCTGGCTCGTATAGACTCCATTCAGCGCACACGCGGCGGGAATGTAGCGGATGGCCGTCGCCATTACCGGGGTGCGGAACACATGGTCATGGATCAACGCCGGGGCAACCGGCCCGGACCAGACGCGCTGCCAGTGCCCCTTCACCAGAGCATCGATGAAGACGAACCGGGCGAAGGCCTCGGGGTGCGCGGCGGTCTCATGGATGATGAGCCCTGTGATCCGGGCCGGTTTGGGCAGGGTGATCTCGGCCTGCGGAGGAACACCGAATGTCAGGGATGACCACACCTCGTCGATATCCTGCCAGGTCCGCGGCAAGCTTTGGGTCTTGCCATCAATCAGCAGGCCCGGGTCGATGGCCACGTGCCCCGTGAAGCCCCACCCCCCCTTGCCGCACAGTTTGATTTTGGCACCCTCGGCGGCCAGGGCGACATTGTGCCCTGCCGGCCGTGGATCGGCCGGAACAACCGGCTGGTACGCCACCAGGGGAACCTGAGGGGGCTCGGCATAGGCACTGTCGGGCAGCGCCGGAGCGGCCGTCCGCACCTGCCCCAGATCCGTTTGCCACAACACCTTGCCGTTGTCGCCTTGATATTTGCGCAGCAGGCCGGACCAATCCCCCGCGTAGAGGTTGCCTTCCGAGTCGAAAACCAGAGCCGCCGCGCCATTGACCTGGCTGCGCCAGACCAGGCCTCCCTCAGCGGTACACACCTCCAGTTCACCCAGGTCGGTGGCGACGGCCACGAACCGTCCGTTCGGCGCCCAGGCCGTCGCCATCACCCGCCCCACCGGGGAGAGACGCCAGCGCGTT
>JAJXSS010000158.1 GCA_021784455.1 Planctomycetota bacterium | reverse complement strand
ACGCTGGTCATCATCCTGATGCTGGCCCAGGCCCCCACGCGGAGTATCCGTTATGCCGTGATGGTGTGTACGGCCGTGACCACCGTGTGCGGCATGTGGCTGGCCTACGGGGAGCCGCCCAACCTGATCATGAAGGCCAACCTGGTCAGCCCCCTCACCGGGGAGACGTATCTGACCAACACTTTCTTCCTGCGCTACTGCCTGCCTGCGGCGGTGCTGTCCTACCTGTGCATCGCCTGGACGCTGCGTAAGTGGCTGCGTGGCGAGCGGATCGACCTGGCCCGCATGGATGTGGTGGATGCCAACGCGGCCACGGTGCGCTTTCTGCAGGCTTCGCGGCATGGGGAGGTGCTGACCCCCATCGAGTTCGCCGAAAACCACGAGTCGGACCTGGGCCCCGCCCTGCCGCGGGTGGTGGAGCGGCTGCACCAGGGCGAGGCCCTGGGGCTGGCCCTGGTCCATGAGAATCTGCCGGCCCCGGTGCGGCAGCGGCTGCTGGGGCGTTTCATCGATGAGAGCCTGGCCGACAAACTGGACCGGCACTACGAACTCGAGGCCGCCGGCCAGAGCCCGGGCCAGGATGAGGGGGAGACCTCCGTGCAGGCGGCGATGGATGGGCTAAGGCGCCGGCGCGTGGCCGCCCAGCGCATCGGGCTGGCGGCCATGCTGCCCTTCGTGGCTCTGCTCATCGTGCACGGGTTCAATCACCACGTGCCGCTGTTCTTTTCCTCCTTTGCGGGGTTTGCCGTGGCGTTTCTGGCCATCGTGGCCCTGCCCAAGGTGCGCCGCCTGGCTCTGCACGAAGCCCGGCATGAGTACGCCGAGTATTACTTCCTGTTTCCGCTGTTTCTTTCCATTACGCTGCTCACCAAAGTGGGCTTTTTCAACGAGCTTCAGACCCTGGTACACGAGGGGGCGCGGAACCTGGGCAACGGCCACATGGCTTTCTTCCAGTTCACCGGGGCCACGTTTCTTTCGGCCACTCTGGACAACAACGTGGTGGCGGATTTCGCCTCCCGGGCCCTGCACGGTCTGCCCCTGGCGGTGATGCACCTGTTTGCCCTGGCCCAGATCGCCGGCTACGCCCTGGGCGGCTGCTGGACGCACATCGGTTGCGCCCAGTCGGTGGTGGCCTACGCCTTCATCCGGCGCGATGTGGATGCGCACTACACGCCCGTCCAGTGGATCAAGGAGATGACCCCCGTGCTGGTCACGACGTTCGTGGTGCTGACGGCGCTGGTCTATGCGGAAAGCGCCCTGCTGGCGTGGATGCACTAAGGCGGTTGACGGGTTGACTGGCTAACCCCCTTGGGCGATTCGCTATCATGTTTCCGGCCGCCCACCCCGGCCGCACGGAAGCAGCGTACCTATGGCCAGGAAGACCCGCCGCCCAGCCGCACCCATTCTGCCACCCCCGGGCAGCTACTTTCACCGCTCCCAGCTCCCTCTGCAGGCCCTGATCTTTCTGCTGCCGCTGATCGTGCTGTATGAATTCGGGGCTTTTGCCTACGCCACGCATTACGCCGACGTCGCGACGCAGTACGGGGTGATCCACACCATCCAGACCATCCACATCAAAGCCCGCCTGTGGCTGATGAGTTTTTTCGAATGGTTCGGAGTGGGAGGGTTCTTTCTGCCGGGCCTGGTGATGGTGGGGGCGATGCTGGGCTGGCACGTCATGCGCGGCGACGCCTGGGAGGTCGAGCCGCGGCTGTATGTGGGGATGGCCCTGGAATCGGTCCTGCTGGCGCTGCCCCTGTTTGTGTTCGGCCTGGTGCTGTCCCCGGTGCCCCATCCCGGCTACAGCCTGGCCGCGCTGGCCCGGTTGAGCGGGGCCGACGGGCTGACGGCGGGGGGGCTGCCCTGGCAGGCGGAATTCGTGTTTTCCATCGGGGCGGGCATCTATGAAGAGCTGCTGTTCCGCTTGATCCTGATCGCGGCCGTCCATGCCTTGCTGGTGGACTGGCTGGCCCTTCCCGATGTGTGGGGCTCGGTGGCGGCCATGGCCGTCTCGGCGGTGGCCTTTGCCCTGTACCACTTTTCGCGGGGCAATCCCTTTGCCTGGGACTTGTTCGGCTACTACACCGTGGCCGGGGCCTACCTGGCCTGCGTGTACGTTTGGCGGGGCATCGGCGTCGCGGCCGGAACCCACGCGTTCTATGACATCCTGGTGGTGCTGTGGCACCTGGTGTAGGGGGGGCGGTGCCACCCTACCGGCCGGCGCACCAGGCAAACAGGGCCCGCCATTCCTGACGCTGCAGGTCCACCAGTTCGGCGGGAGTCGGTCCCTGGCGGTAGGCCCCGGCCACGCGGTCCACGAAGTCGAAGGGATCATAGGCCGGGCCCAGCGTCTTCATGGCCGGATGCTTGCCCACCCGGCGGAACCAGTATTTGCTGTTGCAGAAATCACCTTCGCGGCGGTGCATGATGGCGTGCCAGTAGTTGCAGGTGGCATCGGCATCGCGTTCCTGGGCGATGCGGTGGCTGCGGTCCAGTTCATCGATGTAGAGCCACAGGCCGGAGGCGAGGGCCCAGTGTTGCGGGTGCCGGGCCAGGGCCGGAGCGGCCAGGAGCTGCTGCACGCAGGCCACCCGCTCGGGTTCGCCGGGCTGGGCCACGACCAACTGGGTCATGGCCTGGCTGCAGGGAAGGGCCCGCCACAGGGGCTCAAGGACCGAAGCGAGTTCATCGGGCAAAAGGAGTTCATCCGACATGGGGGGATTGTAGGGCTCGCCCCCCGCCGAGGAACCGGCACCCGCACGGCTTTTGCCACTTGAATCTCGGCGGATTTCCCCTACCATCCCATCCCGCATGGGGGCCAATCGTCTACCGGAGCCCACGGTCTTCAAACACGGTGATCCGCAAGGGCAATCATGGCTGAATCGAAGGCGACAAATCTGCGCTTTCACGCCGGCAACGTCACGCGCCAGGAGCGCGCCCGGAATCTGGGACAGAAGGGCTGCACCGTGTGGCTGACGGGGCTTTCGGCTTCGGGCAAGTCCACGATCGCCGTGGCCCTGGAGCAGGCGCTGCTGGAGCGCGGGCATCACGCCTATCGCCTCGATGGCGACAACATCCGCCTGGGCCTGAACAAGAATCTGGGCTTTTCGGCCCAGGACCGCGAGGAGAACATCCGCCGCATCGGCGAAGTGGCCAAGCTCTTTGCCGATGCGGGGCTGATCGCGATCGCCAGCTTCATTTCGCCCTACCGCGCCGACCGCGATTTGGTGCGCACGCTGCACGCCGAGGCGGGCCTGGGCTTTTACGAGGTGTTCGTGGACATTCCCCTGGAACTGGCCGAAAAGCGCGATCCCAAAGGCCTGTACCGCAAGGCCCGGGCGGGCCAGATCAAGGGTTTTACGGGCGTCGATGACCCCTACGAGGCCCCCCTCAATCCGGAACTGCACCTGCCGACGCACGAGCTGACGGTGGCGGAGTCGGTCCGGAAACTGTTGGAGATGCTGCAAGGGGCGGGGGTGATCAGTCGTTAATTCGTTGATTCGTTAATGGGTCAGACGTTCGGCCAGGGCCGAACCTACGATCTGACCAGTTAACCGGTCAACCGGTCAACCATTTACCCGAGCGACCCGCATGTATTGTGACCTGCACACGCACTCGACGGCTTCGGATGGCGGTACCCCGCCGCAGGAATTGCCGGCCCAGGCTCGGGCCGCGGGTCTGGCCGCCCTGGCCCTGACCGACCACGACACCGCGGCGGGCCTGCCCGCGTGTGCGGCCGCGGCCGGGGAAGTGGGGGTATGCTTCGTGCCCGGTATCGAGCTGTCGGCCAACCGGGCGGCCTTGAAACCCGCCCCGTACACGCCGGCCCCCGGCGACCGGCTGGGCACGCTGCACCTCCTGGGCCTGTTCATCCGCCACGATGATCCGGGGCTGGCGGCCCTGTGCCGCGATGTGGCCCAGGCCCGGGCCCAGCGCAATCCCCAGATCATCGCCCGCCTCAACGAGATGGGGCTGTCGATCAGCTATGACGAAGTGCTGGCCCTGGTGCAGGCCCAGGGCGGGCAGGTCATCGGCCGGCCGCACATCGGCCAGGTGCTGGTGGCCAAGGGCTATGCCGCCAGCGTGCAGGATGCCTTCGCCCGCTACATCGGGGAAGGCCGGCCAGCCTACGTGCGCAAGGATCTTCTGCCCCCGGGCCGGGCCATCGATGCCATTCACAAGGCCGGTGGTCTGGCCATCCTGGCCCATCCCATCCAGATGCGCTGCGCCGATGCGGCGGAGCTGGAGTACACCGTCAAGCGCCTGGCGGAAATGGATCTCGACGGTCTGGAGGTCTGGCATTGCGATCACGGCCCGGCGGAAATCCAGGCCTATGCCGCCCTGGCCCAGCGTCTGGGACTGCTGGTCTCGGGGGGCAGCGACTACCACGGGCCGCGCAAGGCGGTGGCCCTGGGTTCGCAGCAGGTGCCGGTGGAGGTGTTCGAGGCCTTGCGCGACGTGGCGGGGCTGTAGGGCGGGCGCGCGGCCAGCCCGGCAGGGAGGTGGAGACTCTTGGCGGGAATCCGCCGCGAACATTTTCAAAGGCCCCAAAGTGCGTTCTGAAGGTTCCACGTACCCTGACCCCTTGGTTCTCTGCCCTTCCCGTGTCCCGTTGCCTTGTTCCGACAGATATAATCCTGGGGATGACGGCGATGGCGGTGCAACCCGTGCGCATCTACGCTGACACCTCGGTCTACGGCGGCGTGTTCGACGAAGAGTTCGCCAAACCCAGCCGACGGTTTTTCGACCGCGTGCGCGAAGGGCGGTTCGTGCTGGTGGTCTCACCTTTGGTGGAAGATGAACTGCGCAAGGCCCCGCCGGATGTGCTGGCCTGGTTTGAACGGTTCCGTAGCGGCGCCCAAGGCGTGACGGTGAGCGCCGAAGCCCTGGCACTACGGCAGGCATACCTCGGGGCCGGAATCGTCACGCCCAAGTCACGAGATGACGCGCTTCACGTGGCGCTGGCGACGGTGGCCGATTGCGCGATGATCGTGAGCTGGAACTTTCGGCACATCGTGCACTTTCAGAAGGTGCCGCTGTATAACGCTGTGAACATCCTGCATCGGCGGGTCGCATTGGAGATCCGCTCTCCACTGGAGGTGATTGAAGATGAAGAATAAGACTTTCGATTGCGTCGAAATGAAACGGCGCGGGGCCGAACACGTCTACGATCTCACCAAAGACATGACCTTTGAGGAGGAAGTCGAGTTCTGGCGCCGGCGCAGCGAAGAATTCATGCGCAAACAAGAACGCCTCAGCGCCCGCCGGCCCGCCACGTCGGGGTCACCCGCCCGCCTCCGGCCGCGATGAAGCAGGCAAGGAAAGCGCGGACAAACCACCGGCGGCGGCACAGGCGGCCGCGTGCAGCTTGAGCCATGATACTCTTGCCCGCCGATGCGGCGGAACTGGAGCACGCGGTGCGGCGTCTGGCGGAGATGGACCTCGACGGCCTGGAAGTCTGGCACAGCGATCACGGGTCGGCGGAAATCCAGGCCTGTGCCGCGCTGGCTCAGCGCCTGGGCCTGTTGGTTTCCGGGGGCAGCGACTACCACGGCCCGCGCAAGGCGGTGGCCCTGGGCTCGCAACAGGTGCCGGTGGAGGTGTTCGAGGCCCTGCGCGACGTGGCGGGGCTGTAGGGCGGCTCATGGCTGCGAACTCGCTACTTGCCTATTCATTTGACGCACCCCCATGTCGAGGTCGATGTATAATTTTGTGAGGTGCCACATGACGACGATCAAGGCCCACTACGACGGCAAGGCATTTATTCCCGACGAACCGGTGGACTGTCCCGTGGACGAGCCCCTGATGTTGCACGTGGACCAGGGGATTCTCCCGGAAAAATCCATCACCGGCGCCGAACTGGCCAAATCCGGCCTGATCGGTCTTTGGAAGCACCGTACCGATATCGGCGATTCCCTGGCATACGCGCGCAGACTTCGCGT
Organism: Planctomycetota bacterium; assembly: GCA_021784455.1. Taxonomy (GTDB): domain Bacteria; phylum Planctomycetota; class Phycisphaerae; order Phycisphaerales; family Phycisphaeraceae; genus JAJXSS01. The sequence continues at coordinate 2,850 of JAJXSS010000158.1, read as the reverse complement.
GCAGGCTGAAACGCGCGAGCGGAGCGAGCCGTGATCATCGTCGATACGGACATTGTCATTGACTTTCTCCGTCAGCATCCGCCCGCCGTCACCTGGATCAGTGCAGTGACGGAGCCGGTCTGTTTGCCCGGCATTGTCGCCATGGAGCTGTATCAAGGCTGCCAGAACAGGCGGGAGGTCCAGGAATTGCGCCGCCAGATCCAACCCTTTGCCGTTTTGTGGCCCGACGAGGCCGCCGCGAACGCAGCATTGGCCAATTTCATGTCCTCCCGTTTGACTCACGCCGTGGGCATTCTGGACGAGCTGATCGCGGCCACCGCACTGACGCACCAGCTTCCCCTGCATACATTCAACACCAAGCATTTCGCCGCCATCCCAGGGCTCAAGATCATTCAGCCCTACGCCCGGTGAGCGTCCTCAAGCGTCTGCAACGGATGGGCTAGCAGCGCCCAGTCATTGAGTCGCCGAGGCATCTGGCTCTGCGGCTGGGACTGTTGGTTTCCGGAGGCAGCGACTACCACGGCCCGCGCAAGGCGGTGGCCCTGGGCTCGCAACAGGTGCCGCTGGAGGTGTTCGAGGCCCTGCGCGATGTGGCAAGGCTGTAGGGGGCCGGGCGGGTCAAGCGGTCGGACCCACCATCCTCGCCCCGATCTCGAATTGCGCTGCGGCCAGATTTCAGCAGCGGGCAGCAGCCCGGCAGCGAGTTCGAAGACTTGATCCATCCTGCGCCGCTATAATATGCCGACATGATGAGGCTCTCCGAGATCATTGTCCGCGACCCTGCGATCTGCGGCGGCGAGCCCGTATTTCGCGGCACGCGCGTCCTCTTGCGCACCGTGTTGGCCTCACTGGCCGACGGCGACTCGGTGGAACAGATTGTCGAGAGTTTTCCGACGCTTGATGCCGATCAGGTGCGCGCGGTCATTGCGTTCGCTGCGGCATCGGTGCAGGAAGATCTTCCGCTGCCGGAGATTCCGTCCATCGCATGAAGATCAAGCTGGATGAGAACCTACCGCGAGAACTGGCCAGTCTGTTGTCCAGTTGCGGTCATGATGTCCATACCATCCCGCAGGAATCATTGGTCGGTCGGCCGGATGAAACCGTCTTCGCGGTGGCCCAGGAAGAGCACCGCTTGCTTCTGACTCAGGACCTTGACTTCTCTGATGTGCGGGTGTTCCGGCCAGGTACCCATGCAGGAATCGTGCTCATCCGTTTGCGCGATCCCAGCCGGCGCCGGCTCATCGAGCGTATGCGCCAGGTCCTTGCTGCTGAAGCGATGGAATCTTGGACGCGTTGATTCGTGGTCATCAGTGATCAGAAACTGCGCGTTCGGCGGCCGTAACCATCTGCTGCTGACCAATTTGCTTCTCCGTCGATGTCCTTCCCAAGGCGGTGGCCCGGGGCTGGCAGCCGGTGCCGGTGGAAGGGGGAGATCTTCGCGATGGGCTGGCCCAGGGCGTCGCGTGGCGCCGGCGTTTGTGAAAACGGCTGCTCTGGTGGATGATGCGTGCACGGCGGCGATGGGGAGAAGGGCCTGCCCAGCGGCGGGCGGGGTTGCTGAACATTCATTCCGTGACAGACCATGAATACGCCAACGCGGTTGAACCCTGGTCCTGAAACGGTCGATTGCCTGTGGCCGGTCCTGGTCATGATGGCGACGGTTGCGTTTCCCTTCGGCTGCATCATCCTGATCCATTCGCTGGGGCAGAAGGACCTGCTGCTGTACAACCGCATGTTTTTCGGTTTCGACTACAGCGACCTGTACGGGGCCTCCCAGGTCTATCTGAGGGGCTTTGATATCTATGCGAACCGGCGGGTGGTGGTGCCGCCGGCGTTCCCGGCGCTGTTCAGTTGGCTGACCTGGTTCAGGGAGGCCACGGCCGCCTGGATCATGGCCGGGATCACGCTGGCGAGCGTGGTGGGGGGCCTGGGGCTGGTGGCCCGGGCCATGGGGGCGCGGATTGGCCGGGCGGCGCTGCTGGTGTTTGTGCTGACCGTGATTCTGCTGCCCATGAATTATCCCTTCCTCTTTTTGTTTGACCGGGAGAATCTGGATGGCATCGTGCTGCTGTTTTGTCTGGCGGCGATGTTCGGGGTCGGGCGCGGCGGGCGCTGGGACTACCTGGCCGGAGCCTGCCTGGCCCTGGCGGCGGGCATCAAGGTCTACCCTGTACTGCTGGTGGTGCCGTTGATCATTTCCCGGCGCTGGAAGGTTCTGGGGGCCATGGCGGCCGCGATGATCATCCTGATCGGTGCCACCTCGCCGGGGCTGTGGGGCAACTATGTTATGCACCGGATGATTGGGCGGACCGAGTGGTTTACGCTCTACGAGAACGGCAGCATCGCGAACACGATTGCCTGGACCCTGCTTGTGGTGCAAGACATCATTCATACGCCCTTGTGGCCTGATCCGGGGCGTTTTCTGCTCAATGCCTACGGGGTCGTTTTCCTGATGCTGTTTCTGCCTTGCGTGGTGCTGGATGCCGTGGCGGCCTGGAAGGGCCTCGGGGAGGATGCCGTCGTACGCGTGCTGCGGTACTTCCCCTTCATGGTTGCTATTCCCAAAATCGCGTTTCACTATGAATTCATTGTGCTGCTGGCCCTGCTGCCGGTCTTGGTTTGGGACTGGCAGCAGGCCAAGGACCCCCACGATCGAACCCGAGTCCTCTGGCAGGCGGTGGCCCTGGGATTCAGCCAGTTTCCGGCCATGGCGTGGTTCAAGCTGGGTTGCGGGGGCGAGGTGATGATTCTGCCAGGTGCGGGGCTGCTCGTTTATCTTCTTTTAGGGGTATCTAGTTAGCTCAACCACCCCTATTCCTTGGGGTGGATTAGCCTTTTGTATTGCGTGGG
>JAJXSS010000157.1 GCA_021784455.1 Planctomycetota bacterium | reverse complement strand
CGCCTCACGCAGCCGGCCGTTCTGCTGGAGCATTAGCAGCAGATGCTTGCCCCACCTACGAAGGTGAATAAGGAGCCGCGTGAGATGGACATAGCGCAGTTTCAGCACGCGGGCCCGGTTGCCCTGGCCAAAGGGGGCCAGGCCCTGAATCTGGTCGAAAAGTTCCGGCCGCAGATCCTCCATGTCGCACCAGGCATCGATGTTGAGAAGGCCGCGGAGTTCATCCGGCGACAGGCGATCGTTGACCCAGGTGACCAGGGCCTGGCGGAACGTGGCGATGCGTACGGCCTGAAGGCGCAGGCCCGCGGCCATGGCGTGGCCACCATAGGTGGCCAGGTGATCGCCACAGGCGGTGAAAGCCTCGTGGATCGAGATGCCATCCACGCTGCGGGCCGAGCCGTGAGCCTCGGTCCCGGCAATGTTCAACAGGACCACCGGCCGGGAGAACTCCTCGACCAGGCGGCTGGCCACGATGCCCACCACGCCCGGGTGCCAGCCTTCCTTGCCCAGAACGATGGCGCGGCAGTCCGGGCGATCAAAGCCCTGGTCCAGCACCATCTGGCGGGCCTCGGTGAAGATGGCCCGTTCGGTGCTCCGCCGCTCTTCGTTCTGGTGGCAGAGGAACTGAGCGATGCGGGCGGCTTCTTCCGGCGGGGCCTGGGTCAGCAGGTGCACGGCCTCTTTGGCGTGGCCCATGCGCCCGCAGGCATTCAGCCGCGGCCCCAGGACAAAGCCTACGTGGTAGGCATCAATCTTCTCCTCGCGCAGGCGGGAGGCATCGATCAGGGCATTAAGGCCGGTAAAGCGCGTGTGCTTGATCCGGCCCAGGCCGAAGTGCGTGATGATCCGGTTCTCACCCAGCAGGGGCACGACGTCGGCCACGGTGCCCAGGGCCGCCAGGCTCAAAAGGTCCACCAGCAGTTCCCGGAACTCGTGCGATACCCGCTCGGTGCCGCACCATGTCTTGGCGAACTGCCAGGCGAGCTTGTAAGCCACCCCGGCGCCGCAGAGAAATCGCTGATCGCCGATTTCAGATCTCGGGTCCGGGGCGATCGCCGCGGTCTCCGCCGCATCGGCTGGTCCCGTGCCCGTTTTTGCTGGCCCCTCCTGAATTCCCGGGTGCACGATCGCGCAGGCCACCGGCAGGCTTGCGGCGTCAAACTGGTGATGATCGGTGATGATCAGGTCGAGACCCAGGTCGCGTGCGATCTGGGCGGGTTCGTGGGCGGTGATGCCGCAGTCCACGGTGATGATCAGCGGCTTATGATGCGCCCCGTTCAGGGGCGCCAGACTCGGCGTGCCCTCGGCATCCGCGGCCTGCAATCGGCCCTCGGCAATTGCCCGCATCGCCTCACAGTTCAGACCATATCCCTCCTCGATCCGGTGCGGCGTGTAGGTGGAAACCACCCCGCCCGCCAGCGTCAGCGTATGCCAGAGGATGGCGCTGGCCGTGACGCCATCCACATCGTAATCCCCATAGATGACGATCGGCTGTTGCGTGCGGATGGCCTGGGCCAGGCGCCGGGCGGCCGCGCCCGCGCCAGGCAGCAGGGCCGGATCGTTCAGATGCGTGAGCCGGGGGTGAAGAAAGCGGTCGATGGATTGGGGTTCGGCCAGGCCCCGCTGCAGCAGCAGGGTCGCCGTCAGGGGATGCAGACGGTGCTGCCGGGCGATGCCCAGAGCCTGGGCCTGGAATTCCGGGGGGGCCTCCTGCCAGCGCCAGCGTTTGAGCATCCCTGCGGCGGACATGCGGCCATCATAACGAATCCACGAATCAACAGCCCGTTTGACAGCCCGTTTGACGTTGCCCACCCGCCCATTTATCCTTTCTCTCTTGGCGATTCGTCGCCACCCTAGCTCAGTTGGTAGAGCACTCCCTTGGTAAGGGAGAGGTCGAGGGTTCAAGTCCCTTGGGTGGCTTTGGCGCGGTTCCGGGGGCGGCTCCGGGGGCGCGGCGGGGGCAAGCCGGGGCGATGCTGGGGGCGGGGATGTCGGCTGACGCCCGCTCCGGGCGGGAGTCGGCCTCACACGGCGGCGCAGCCCAGCGGCTCGCAGACGGCAGATTTGGTTTGCCAGAGCCGATGGGTTGGGTTATAGTTGCCGTTTACCGATGGATTTAGCCCGGCCCCGCGTGGGCGGATGCCGGCAACGTTCGGATTGGTTTGGCCGGTCCCAGCAAGACTGGCTTTAGGCTCCTACCCCAGTAGCGGAGAGACTCCGATGGCGATTGGTGTTTTCAAACGGACAAAGCCTCACGTCAACGTCGGCACGATCGGGCACGTGGACCACGGCAAGACCACCCTTACGGCGGCCATCACCGCCGTGCAGGCGGCCAAGGGCTTGGCGACCTTCAAGGCCTACGACGAAGTGGCCAAGGCCTCGGAGAAGGAAGGCCGGCGCGACCCGACCAAGATTCTGACCATCGCCACCAGCCACGTGGAATACGAGAGCGAGAAGCGCCACTACGCCCACGTGGACTGCCCCGGCCACGCCGACTACGTCAAGAACATGATCACCGGCGCCGCCCAGATGGATGGCGCCATTCTGGTGGTCTCGGCCGCCGACGGGGCCATGCCTCAGACCAAGGAGCACGTGCTGCTGGCCCGCCAGGTGAACGTGCCGGCCATCGTGGTCTTCCTCAACAAGGTGGACCTCGTGGACGACAAGGAACTGCTCGAACTGGTCGAGATGGAAATCCGCGATCTGCTCAACAAGTACAAGTTCCCCGGCGATACCACGCCCATCATCAAGGGCTCGGCCCTGGGCGCCTTGCAGAACCCCAAGGATGCCGAAAAGACCAAGTGCATCCAGGAACTGATGGATGCGATCGACTCGTTCATCCCCGAGCCCACCCGCGCGGTGGACAAGTCCTTCCTGATGAGCGTCGAAGACGTCTTCAGCATCAAGGGCCGCGGCACCGTGGCCACCGGCCGCATCGAACGCGGCAAGGTCAAGGTGGGCGAAGAAATCGAGCTGGTCGGCCTGCGCCCCACGCGCAAGAGCGTCGTGACCGGCGTGGAAATGTTCAATAAGACGCTGGATGAAGGTCTGGCCGGTGACAACGTCGGCTGCCTCCTGCGCGGCGTGGAAAAGGAAGAAGTCGAACGCGGCCAGGTGCTGGCCAAGCCCGGTTCGATCACCCCGCACACCAAGTTCAACGCCGAGGTGTACGTGCTGACCAAGGAGGAAGGCGGGCGGCACTCCCCGTTCTTCACCGGCTACAAGCCCCAGTTCTACTTCCGCACCACCGATGTGACCGGCGACATCAAGCTGCCCGAGGGTGTGCAGATGTGCATGCCGGGCGACAACATTCAGATGGAAGTGACCTTGGGCAAGCCCGTGGCCATGGAAGAGCAGTTGCGTTTCGCCGTGCGTGAAGGCGGCCGGACGGTCGGCGCCGGCGTAGTGACCAAGGTGATTGCCTGATAAGACGCCATCTAGCGACCAAGCCACAAGCCGTCAGGGGCAGATACGCATCCTCCCCGGGTGGCTTGATGGCTGGTTGGCTTGATCGCTGGAGATAGACCATGGCTAAGAAATCGCAAGCCCGCGAATACGTGTGGCTGCAGTGCACGGAAACGGGTGATCTGAATTACCGCACCCAGATCAACATCAAGGGCGGTATCCCCGAGAAGCTCAAGGAAGGCATGCAGAAGTACAGCCCGCGGCTGCGCAAGCACACGCTGCATAAGATCAAGCGAAAGTGATGAGATTTTCGATTTAGAGTTTTCGATTTTCGATTGGCAGATATGCCGCCGGCATCCTCTGCCAGTTCGAAGATCGAAATTCAAAAATCGGAAATTCTTCGGACGGGCGTAGCTCAATTGGCAGAGCAGCCGTCTCCAAAGCGGCAGGTTGGGGGTTCGACTCCCTCCGCCCGTGTTGTCGGGATTGGCTTACGACTTCGGATCTCCGCCGGTGCCGGCCCCACGGGACAAGTATTGGGCCGGCCGGGGGTCGGCGGATCACCGTGGGATTGAGACAGGAACCACTGGGATGGCTCTGACAGTCTACAAACCCGGGCAAGGCTATTGGACGCGGGTCGGCACGGCCATCAGCGCCGGGGTGCTGGTGCTCTGGGGGGTGTACTGGGCCACCCAGTCCGAGCTGAGCCAAATGCTGGGCAACTCGGACCACCGTCTGTTCATCCAGGCCGCTGTGGCGGTGGGGTTGATCGTGGTGGCGGCGGGGGTTCTGTGGTGGGTGCTGAACAAGGCTAAGGTGGTGGACTTCATGATCGCCACGGATGCCGAGATGCGCAAAGTCAGTTGGCCGAGCTGGCATGAATTGGTCGGATCGACCTGGGTGGTGATCTGCGGCACGTTCCTGATGGCCATCCTGATCTTCGTGGTGGACGTCACGTTCACCTGGTTTTTCCAGCAGATCTACATTCTGCCCAAGGGCTGATGGGCACAGGAGCCTTCCGGAGCGGGCCGGCAGAGGCGTAGCGAAGGATGCTTTCTATGGCTGAATCCGACACGACCAACCAGCAGGCCGCCGAGCGTGAAGGACAGATCGGTGCGGATGAACTCCTGGTCACACCGGGAATGAACTGGTTTGTGCTGCGCGTGGCGTCCAACAAGGAAGACTCGGTCCGCGAGACGCTCTTGCGCAAGATCAAGATCGAGGGCTTCACCCACCTGGTCAACCGCATTCTGGTCCCGACCGAGAAGGTCAAAACCATCAAGTCCGGCAAGACCAGGATCACCCTCAAAAAACTCTATCCCGGCTACGTGTTTGTGGAAATGAAGCTGGAGCCGGATGGCCGCATCCCCCAGGACATCTTCTTCCTCATCAAGGAAACCACCGGGGTCGGTGACTTCATCGGCACGGCCGGCCGGCCCAGCCCGATGTCCACCCCGGAAATCGAAAAGATGCTGGCCGCCTCCAAGCCGGCCGAGGAGACGCCCACCGTCAAGATGGAGTTCAAGAAGGGCGACCACATCAAGATCAAGGAAGGCCCTTTCGAAAACATGGAAGGCACGGTGGACGAGCTCCTACCCGACCAGGGCAAGGTGCGTGTGATCGTGACCATCTTCGGCCGGGCCACGCCCATCGAACTGGAGTACTGGCTGATCGAACGCGTCGACGAATAGGCGTGGGGCCGGGCTTGCCCGGACGTTTCACGGCCGCCGCCCGCAGGGTTCGGGCAAACCAAAGCCTGCGTGCATTCCCCATCAGCTTTTGTTTTTCCAGCAATACGGTAGATTGTTGTTCCTTCGCATCCGGCATTATCTCGCCGGCGCTGCGTGGATAGGAGTGTTTCGATGTCGGCAGACACCATCGGCCAGGCCGTGGGGGATCTCGGGGCCCAGTTCGAACATGAACGCGTGCGCTTCGAGACCCAGGCTCGCTTGGGCGACTGGCTCTGCCAGCAGCACCCCTCGGTAGGCGGGCGCGGCCGGGCCGCCCTGACCCAGGCCCGGGCCCTGGTGGGCCAGGCCGCCGCCGGCGGGTCGCTTAAGGCCCTGACCCAGGCCGTGCGTCAGGCCGAAGAATCCCTGGCGCCTCTGGCCAAGCTGGCCCGCTCCTACACGCTGCACCTGGTCGGCCACGCCCACATCGACATGAACTGGATGTGGTCCTGGCCCGAGACCGTGGCCGTGACCGTGGACTCGTTCCGCACCGTCCTGAAATTGATGCACGAGTTCCCCAAGTTCCGTTTCTCCCAGAGCCAGGCCAGCGTGTATCGCATCCTCGAGGAGCACGCCCCGGACATGCTCAAGGAAATCCGGGGGCGCGTGCGCGAGGGACGCTGGGAAGTCACCGCCAGCCACTGGGTCGAGGGCGACAAGAACCTGGCCGGCGGCGAAGCCCTGTGCCGCCACGTGCTCTACACCCGGCAATACATGAAGGAACTTTTCGGCCTGGCCCCCGAGGATGTTCCCATCGACTGGTCGCCTGACACCTTCGGTCACGCCGCCACCGTGCCCACCTACCTGGCCCAGGCCGGTGTGAAATATCTGTACCTGCATCGCCCCGGGGTGTGGGGCGGCCGGCGCCCCGAGGCGTTCTGGTGGCAGGGGCCCGATGGGGCGCAGGTGCTGACGATCAACGACATGAAACGGGGCTATAACGGGCAGATCCGGCCGAACGTGGTCGATCACCTGATGGAGTTCTGCGCTGGTGCCGGCGTGCGCGACATGATGTTCGTGTACGGGGTGGGCGATCATGGCGGTGGCCCTACGCGTCTGGACCTGATGTGGGCGCAGGAGCTGGCCCAGTGGCCGATCACCCCCACGGTTCAGTACTCCACGGCCGGGGCGTTCTTCGAGGCCCTGGAAAAGCAGGCCGGCAAACTTCCGGTGATCGCCGAGGAACTGAACACCGAATTTACCGGCTGCTACACCACGCAGACGCTGATCAAACGCAGCAATCGTTTCGGAGAGACCCGCCTGGCGGATGCGGAATGTGCCAGCGCGATGGCGGCTTATTCGGCCGGGTACGCCTACCCGCGAGATGATTTTCGGGGAGGATGGCGGGATGTGCTGTTCAGCCACTTCCACGACATTCTGCCGGGGTCGGGGGTGCGCGACACGCGGACGTACACGCATGGCCTGTTTCAAAAAACGATGGCCATGACCGGCCAGCACCAGAACCAGGCGCTGCGGGCCGTGGCTTTGCGCGTGGATACCCAGGACCTGAAGCACCCGCTGGCGGCGGAACTGATCCGGCGGGGGGGGCCGGGCGCCATCGGTGGCGGGGCCGGGCACGCTTCGGCGGAAGGGGCGCTGTCGCCGCTGGAGCAGAGCACCGTTTCGGGTCTGCACCCGATCCTGGTGTTCAATCCCACCGGCTGGGCGCGGCGCGAGGTGGTCGAATTCACGGTGTGGGACAACACCGTGCCGGCCGGCCTGTCGCAGAAGGTGCCCCCGATGAAGGAACGGTCCTTCCTGGTGCTGGACCCACAGGGGTCGCCCATCGCCCATCAGCCGGTGAAGGATGGGAATTACTGGGGCCACGACTACATGAAGCTGGCGGTGGAGGTGGAGGTGCCGGCGTTTGGCTATGCCCGCTACGCAGTCATCGATGCCCCCTGGCCCGCGGAGAGCCGGCCCGCATCCGCGGCCCAGGCCGTGCAAGGCGGGGCCAAGCAGATTGGATGGACGCATCATTGCCGCTACGCACCCGTCGAGCGTTCACCCGAAGGCCTGGAAAACGACCTGGTGCGGGTGGAGATCGACCCGCAGACGGGCGGCATCCGGCGCCTGGTGGATAAGCAATCGGGGCAGGAACTCATCAGTCCCGACCGGCCGGCGCCGGTCTTGGAATATGCCTGCGAGCGGGCCCATGGGATGACGGCTTGGTCCATTGAGCACACGGGGCCGGGTGAGGCGCTGGAACTGGTGATGCTGAAACGTGGTCAGATGGGACCGATGAAGGCATCGCTGGAAGCATCGCTCCAGCGCGGGGCATCCACGGCGGAACTGCGCTACGAACTGCGTGCGGGGGACCCCAGGCTGTATCTGGATCTGAGTGTGAAATGGCTGGAAAGCGGCGGCCCCAAGCAGCCGCTGCCGGTGCTGCGGTTGACGTTGCCGCTGGCCCTGAAGGATGCCCGCGGGCGCTACGAGATTCCCTTTGGGGCGGTGGACCGCGGCCAGAATCATGGCGAGGAAGTGCCGGCGCTGCAGTGGGCCCAGGTCCGTGGCCGGACGGCCAAGGGCAAAGGTGGCGTGCTCCTGATCAACGACTGCAAGCACGGTCACGCTCTGAACGGGAACGTGCTGCAGATGACACTGATCCGCAGTTCGTACGATCCCGATCCCTTCCCCGAACTGGGAGAACACGAGATCAGCCTGGCACTGATGCCGTTTGCAGGAGAGATGTCGGTGGCCCAGGCGACGCGCCTGGCGCGGGACATGAACCACCCGCTCAAGATGCTGACTACGGATGTGCACCAGGGCTCGCTGCCGGGGCAGGCTCAGATGCTCAGCGTGGTGCCTGGGGACCTGATGGTCAGCGGCGTGAAACAGGCGGAAGATGGCCAGGGACTGATCGTGCGCGTGTACAACCCGACCCCCCGCAAGCTGGCGGGGGTGGTGACGGCGGATCGGCTGCTGGGCGGACGAATTGATGAAGGGCAGCAGGTGGACCTCATGGAGCGGGCGGTGAAGGGGGGCCCGTTATCGGTGGCGGGGGGCAAGGCGAGGTTTAGTGTCCCGGGACACGGGCTCATGACGCTGAAGTTGAGGATGGGGGGTAAAACGGTAGGGTAGAGGTGGCGCAGGTCGGCATCTTCCCGGATAGGGTCTGACTTCTGGAGCATTGTTCATGCGTACTCAGGCGGTTACACAGGCGTACAAACTGGCCCGCGAGCGTTATGCCCAGCAGGGCGTGGACACCGAGCGGGCCATCAAGGCGCTGGCCCGGATTCCCATCTCCCTGCACTGCTGGCAGGGGGATGATGTGGGCGGGTTTGAGAACTCGGCCGGTCTGACGGGCGGAGGCATCCAAGCCACGGGCAACTATCCCGGCAAGGCGCGGAATGCCGATGAACTGCGGGCCGATCTGGAGGAGGCCATGAAGCTGATTCCGGGGGCTTTGCGGTTGAATCTGCATGCGCTCTACGCCGAAACCGGTGGGAAAAAGGTCGAACGCGACGGCTTGGGCCCCGAGCACTTCCGGGGGTGGCTGGACTGGGCCAAGAGCCGCAAAGTGGGGGTCGATTTCAACCCCTCGTACTTTTCCCACCCGCTGGCTGCCTCGGGCTTTACGCTGACGCACGCGGATGAAGCGGTGCGCCGCTTCTGGGTGCGTCACGGCATCGCCTGCCGCAAGATCGGGGCGTGGTTCAGATCG
>JAJXSS010000156.1 GCA_021784455.1 Planctomycetota bacterium | reverse complement strand
ATCCTGGCCATTAACGGCAAGCCCGTGGCCAGTTTCGCCGACCTCGTCATGGCCCTGCAGGCCGCCCGCGAGGCCGCCACGGCCAAGTCCGCCACCCAGCCCGCCGAGTATGCCGTCAGCGTGCAGTACCAGCCCAACATCGCCGGCCAGCCCACCTACACCCGCCGCCTGGCTCTGTCCGCCCAGCAGGCCAAGGCCGTGGCCGACGTCTCCTGGACGCCGCCGCAGGCCCTGAGCTTCCTGTGGTACAAGCCGTTGCGCATCCCCTTGAAGGCCACCGGGCCCCTGGATGCCGCGCGCCTGGGGGTGGCCAAAACCAACGAGTTCATGCTCCAGACCTACCTGACCCTGGCCCGCCTCTTCCAACGCAGCGTGCCGGTCAGCGGCCTGCGCGGACCCATCGGCATCGTTTCCGCGGGCTCCACCCTGGTCACCGAGACCTCCTGGCCTTACGTCCTGTTCTTCTTCGGCATCATCAGCGTCAACCTCGTCGTGGTGAACTTCCTGCCCATCCCCATCACCGATGGCGGGCTGATGCTGTTCCTGCTGATCGAGAAACTCAAGGGCAGTCCTGTGTCGCCCAAGATCCTGGCGGCGGCCAACTATGTCGGCCTGGCCCTCATCGGCGTCGTGTTCCTGACCGTCACCTACTTCGATCTGGCCCGCCTGATTTTCCACAACTGAGCGCAAGACGCCTCCTGGCATGCCAGGGGAAACCGCAGACTCCTGATATCCCTCGGGACTTGGCCTACCCCGGCCCCCGGCCACACCCCCGGCAATCGGGCTTGGCCCGTTAGCCGTTGTGGCAGCTCGCCCGCACTCCGCGTTCGGGCAGGATTGACCCGGCACGAACAGCCTTCCAGCCGCTGGGCCACCCCGGTTCCAAATCCACGCCCCAAAATCGCATATACTCTTTCCCTTACCCGTACCCAACGGTTCTCTCCGCATGAATCCACGCTTCCTACGCATCGCTTCCCTCTTCTTCTCGGCCCTGGCGGGGCTGGCTTGCGCAGCGCCGGCCTGGGCTGCTCCCGTGGCGGCCACCCAGCCCGCGCCGGCCGTCACGGCCCCGCTGCAGTCTTTCACCGTGCTGCCCCCGGCCCACCCGGCCCCCGCCGAGATCGGCTCCAACACCAAGGCCTCGGGCTACAAGCTCAAGGCCTGGCTGATCTCCACCGGGGGTGGCTTGTACTGGACCAGCCTGACCGACTACCACCTCAAGGCCCTGGACAAGACTCCCTACGCGCCCCTGCGCAATCTGGCGGTTTATGATGCCAGCGGCCAGGCTATCGCCGGGCTGTACGACATGGCCGGCTGGGCGGTCTATGTCGACGGCAGCCCCGTCGATGTCCGCGGCAACGTCTGGTCCCTCGATTCCGCCTCGCCCGATTCAGCCACCTACGTTGCCACCATCGCCGAGGCTTCCGGCCGGCCGGTCCTGCGCATCAGCCGCACCTTCCACATCGCCAAGGGCAGCTATGACATCGGCCTGGACCAGCAGTTCACCAATCTCAGCGGCCGGCCTCTGAAGGTCGTCTGGCGCCAGACTTCCATCGCTGACATCGCTCCCGATCTCAATTCCTACCGCGGTGACCAGCGCGAATTCGCCGCCGGGTACTTCGATCTCAGCTACGATCCCCAGCGCACCCACATCTACAGCAAAGACGCCATCCTGCCCCGCCTGACCGTCGTGGACGACCTTCAGGCCAATCCCCAATACACCTTCTGGCCCACCCAGGGCGTGCCCAGCCAGAACGAACTGGTCTGGCTCGGCACGGTTAACCGCTACTTTGCCATGGTGGTCCACCCCGCGTTGCCTCCGGCCACGGCCACCCAGCCCCTGACTTCTGCGGCCATCCCGCCCATGGTGACGGCGTTTCCGCACGTGGGCATGCAGATGATCGGCGACAACCCCAAGGGCGGCACCGATACCCGCCAGGTGGCCCTGACGCTGACCAGCCGCGAACTGGACCTGGCCCCCGGAACCTCCACGACTCTCAACCTGGGCCTCTTCGTGGGCCCGCGCGATCCGACGCTCTTCGATCAGCCGGCCTACAGCGCCTTGGGCTTTTCCAACCTGGTGATCTACAACCTGGGCGGCTTCTGCGCCTTTTGCACCTTTCAGCCCCTGGCCAAGGCCCTGCTGATCCTGCTCAAGGGCATCTACTTTGTCGTCCGCGATTGGGGCATCGCCATCATCGTCCTGGTGCTGGTGGTGCGGGGCCTTTTGCACCCCATCACGCGCTCGTCCCAGGTCAGCATGATGCGCATGCAGAAGCAGATGGCGGCCCTGCAGCCCCAGCTTCAGCAGCTCAAGAAGAAATACGCCAACGACTCCAAAAAGCTCCAGGAAGAGACCATGCGTCTCTACCGCGAGAACCACGTCAACCCCGCCAACATGCTGGGGTGTCTGCCCATGTTCCTGCAGATGCCCATCTGGTTCGCCCTCTACGCCATGCTCTTCTACGCCGTGGAACTGCGCCAGCAGCCGGCCCTGTACGGCGTGTTCCAGGCCATTTCCGGAGGCCACTGGGCATTCCTGGCCGACCTGTCCAGCCCCGACAACTTCATTCCCTTGCCCCAGTCGTGGTGGTTCCACTTCCCGCTGCTGGGCTACGTGCAGGCCATCAACCTGCTGCCCTTCCTGATGGTCGGGGTCTTCTTTCTGCAGATGAAGTACACCACGCCGCCCCCCGCCAATGAGCAGGCCGAACAGCAGCAGAAGATGATGAAGTGGATGACCATGATCTTCCCCGTCTTCCTCTACTCCATGCCCGCCGGCTTGAACCTGTACATCCTGGCTTCCACCGCCGCGGGCATCGTGGACAGTTATGTGGTCAAGCAGCACATCAAACGTGAAGAAGAATCCGGGACCCTCTTGAAGCCCAAACCGGGCCGGATCAGCCAGTGGATGGCCAACATCCAGAAGTCGGTCGAGGATCGCCAAAAGCGCATCGCCGGCGACCGGCTCGAACCGCGCAAGTGACTGATCCAGAAAGACCCCAAGACACGAACGAAGACAAGAGTCAAGAGAAGTGAACCCCCAAGGACACCAAGAGCACCAAGGTCAGATACCACAGAGCCCCAGGAGTTAGAATCGCACGAATCGGTACTCCCAGCGCAGACGCTCCCCGTCTCAAACAAGACTTCTCATCCTGACTTCGTGTCCTTCGTGTCCTTGGTGGCGCAATTCTTTGGACTTCTCTTTTCTTTTTCGTGCCTTCGTGGTTGAACCCCATGCCCGGCCACCCCACCGACACCATCGTGGCCGTCAGTTCCCCCCCCGGCCAGTCCCCCCGCGGCCTGGTCCGCCTGAGCGGACCCGCCGTCCGTCCCATTGTCCTATCCCTGACCGCGTCCTCTCTACCCGCCCCCCGTCAACTCACCCCCGCCCGCCTCTTGCTCGCCCCCGACAGCAGCGGCGACCGGGCCTCTGCCCCGTCGAAAATCGAAAATCAGAAATCGAAAATCCCCCTCCCCGTCCTTCTCGCCTTCTTCCCCGCCCCCCACTCCTACACCGGCCAGGACATGGCTGAAATCCAGCTTCCCGGCCAGCCCGCCTTGCTGCATCGCGTGCTGCACGCCTGCCTGGCTGCTGCTTCCGGCGGCGCCCGCCTGGCCGAGCCGGGGGAATTCACCTTCCGCGGGTTCCTCGCCGGCCAGCTCGACCTGACTCAGGCCGAAGGCATTGCGGCCACCATCAACGCCGTCAGCGAAGGCCAGCTCGCCGCCGCCCGTCACCTGCGCCAGGGCGAACTGGGCCGCTGGGCCGGGCGCCTGGTCGAGGCGCTGGCCCGCCTGTTAGCCCTGCTGGAGGCTGGCATCGACTTCACCGACCAGGAGGATGTCACCCTGATCAGCCCCTGCGCGATGAGCCGCGGCCTGGCTGATATCCTGGGCGAAATCGACCACCTGCGGGCCCGCAGCCGCTCCTGGAGCACTCTGGAGGCCCTGCCCCGCGTGGTCCTGGCCGGGGCGCCCAACGCCGGCAAGAGCACGCTCTTCAATGCCCTGCTGGGCCGGCCCCGGGCCGTCACCAGTGCCATCGCCGGCACCACCCGCGATGTGCTGGAAGAGCCCCTGATGCTTACCAGCCCCACCGGCCAGCCCTTTGAGATCATGCTGGTGGACACCGCAGGGCTGCAAACGCCTGCCACCCTCCTGGATCGGCACATCCAGTCCGCCGGGCGCCAAGCCCTGGACCGGGCCGACCTCACTCTGGTGGCGGTTCCCGCCGATGCTCCCGCCGGCAGCTTGCGGGCCACCGACTACCCCCCCACCACTCCCGGCCTGACCCTGCGCACCAAGTCCGATCTTTCCCCCTCCACGCTCGTAACTCCCGATCCGCAGTCTCTGCCGGTCTCGGCCCGCACCGGCGCCGGCCTGGGTGAATTGCGCCGGCGGATGGCCGACCTCCTGGCCCGGCGCGGCGTCAGTCTGAGCGCGGACCTCTTGGCCCTGCAACCCCGCCACGAATCCGCCCTCGAAACCGCAGCGGCAAACCTCCACCACGCCCTCGACCGGCTGGCCCCGCAGCAGAACGATCCGGCCATCCTCAGCCCCGAACTGGTCGCCCATCACGTGCGACGGGCCCTGGATGCCCTGGCCGATCTGGGCGGACGCCTGACCCCGGATGATGTCCTGGGCCGCATCTTTGCCACCTTCTGCATCGGCAAATGAACCGGGGGTCTCCGATCGCTGCTGGCTGATCCCTGACCGGCCTGCCGCTCTCCCCGCTCATCTCTCGCCTGGCGGCCTTCGCCGACTGGGCATCTCGGCGGTTCATTCCTCCACTGTCATTGAGCCGGCTTGACCTGGCATTCGATCAGGTGGTAGACAAAAGCATCCATCAGAGCCTGCCACGACGCATCGACGATATTCTCGCTCACCCCCACGGTGGTAAAGTGCGCGGCCGGCGCCTGCTCTTTGGGCATCGCGGCGGTTCCGTCCAGCACGGAAAAGTCCACCACCACCCGCACCTTGGCGGCCGATTCGGCCGTGGCGTTGACCACGCGCACCTTGTAGTCGCGCAGGTGGATCCGGCCGATCTGGGGATAGGCGGGCAGCAGACACTTGCGCAGAGCCCCGTCCAGGGCGTTCACCGGCCCATCTCCCTCGGCTACCTCGTGCCGCATCTGGCCATCCACCAGCATCTTCACCGTGGCCTCCGTGGTCGGGCCGTCCCCGTTGCGCTTCAGGATCGTGCAGCGGTAGTGGTCCAGATCCCAGTACCTCGGTCGGTCGCCCAGA
Organism: Planctomycetota bacterium; assembly: GCA_021784455.1. GTDB lineage: Bacteria > Planctomycetota > Phycisphaerae > Phycisphaerales > Phycisphaeraceae > JAJXSS01. Next base: position 3,581 of record JAJXSS010000156.1, on the reverse strand, counting down.
AGATCGTGCAGCAGCAGTTCAAAGCTGGCCCCGGCCGCCTCGAACTGGTAGCCCTGGTTCTCCAATTCCGCCACTTTCTGTACCAGCTTGCGCTGAAACGCCTTGTCGTTAGCCACGGGGAACTTGGTTCCCAGTGTCGCCGCCACGTTGCTCACCCCCGACAGTTCGCTGATCAGCACCCGCCGCGTGTTGCCCACTTTTTCCGGCGGCACGTGCTCGTAGCTGGCCGCAACCTTCTGCACCGCATGCACGTGCATGCCGCCCTTGTGGGCGAACGCGGCTGTGCCCACATAAGGCTGGCTGGGCACCAGGTTCAGATTGGCCACCTCGTAGACGAACCGGCTGGTTTCCGTCAGCCGCGCCACCCCCGGAATTCCATCCGGGCTCGCCTGCAGGCAATCCAGGCCCATCTTGAGATGCAGGTTGGCAATCACCGTGGTCAGGTCCACGTTGCCGCAGCGCTCGCCGATGCCGTTGATCGTGCCCTGCACCTGCCCGCAGCCGGCCTCCACGGCCGCCAGCGAGTTGGCCACCGCCAGCCCGCCATCGTTGTGCACGTGGATGCCCAGCCCCCGGAACTCCCCCGCTCCATCGCCCCGTGCCTCCCTCGGCCTCTGGGCCATCGGCAGCGTCTTGATAAACGCCAGCACCTCCCGCACGGTCTGGCTGATGCGGGCCGGCAGCGAGCCACCGTTGGTGTCGCACAGAATCAGCCGCACCGCCCCGCCTTCCAGGGCCGCCTGAAGCGTGGCCAGGGCATAGTCGCGGTTGGCCGCAAAACCATCGAAAAAATGCTCGGCATCATAGAAAACCCCCCCGGAGTGGCCTCCGGAACTGCCCCCGGCATGGCCCCCGCGCGCCTCCAGCTTCCTGCGGCAGAAGTCCACTGAATCGCGGATCATGTCCAGGTTTTCCGCCCGCGTCACCCCCAGCACCTTCTCCACGTGCAGGTCCCAGCTTTTGCCCACAATGGTCACCACCGGCGCCTGCGCCTCCACCAGGGCCTGCATGCCGGTGTCTTGGGCCGCCGCGATCCCCTTGCGCCGGGTCATGCCAAACGCCGCCACCTTCGCGTGCCGCAGCTTGAGCCGGCGCACCTCCTCGAAGTACGCGGCATCCTTGGGGTTGGATAGCGGATACCCGCCCTCGATGTAGTCGATGCCCAGGGCATCCAGGTGCCGGGTGATCTTGAGCTTGTCCGCCAGGGTAAACGAGACTCCCGCCCCCTGCGTGCCATCCCGCAGGGTGGTGTCGTAGATTTCGACTCGCCGCCGTTGTTGTGCCGTGCTCATGCGAACACTCCATTTCTGCTGAACCACCTAGGGTCGAAGTCACGAAACAGAGCGGAAAACTGCCCCTTTCCTTATTCGTGCCTTCGTGTCTTCGTGGTCATCTTCCCGCTAACAAAAAAACCCCGCCAGGCCGGCGGGGTTGTCGTTCTTCAGCTCAAGTGGATGAACGATCGCCGGCCTCACCCTTGAGTGCGGTTGATAATAATGCCGATGATCGCCCGACCAAGTGTCATAGCGGTTCCTTCACCTTACGGGGTGCCAATTCTAGCCGATCCCCTGCCCGAGGCAAGCCCGGTGGCGCGCCCACCGGAACCTGCGCCATCCCAGTTCGTTGCGCCCCGACCTGGCCATTCACCCGCGAGGGCATTGTCGTCAACCCTACAATCTGCGCATGTCCACCTGGTATGCGCAGGATGCGGCCTTGCTCCCCGCGCTGGCCGGGGCCTCGTGGTCCCAGCGCGCGGCCGCGGCCCGGTCGGCAGGCTTTGATGGCCTGGGGCTGACCCTGGCCAGCCCGGAGGATGTGTCCGGGGTGCAGCCGGTTCTGGCGGCCCTGCACGAGCAATCCATGGAACTGTCGGCCGTCCGGCTGACCTGGGATATCCGCAGCGAGTCGGTCGCCAACCTGTGGCCCGCCCTGGCCGACCGGCTGGCGGGGGGCCGCACGCTGCTCGCCCTGCGCCTCATCAGCTCCTCCGCCCACGACCGGCCTTCTTCGCCCCGGGGCGATGCGGCGGCGGCTCAGGCCATCCAGGACTGGGCCGGCCAACTCGCCGCGGCCGGGGTGCGCCTGGCGCTTCAGCCCCAGCCAGGAGCTTGGCTGGCCCGGCCGGAAGATGCCGTGCGCCTGGTGCTGCGCATCAATCGCCCCAACATCGGCCTGGCCCTGGATCTGACCCCTTTAACGGCCCCGGATCAGCCGCCCATGGAACCTCGCCTCTATCTGGTCCGTAACAGATTATGGGATGTAACCCTCAGCGCCGCGGAGCTTGATCCGGCCGCCCTGGCCACGCGGATCGGCCCCGCTTGGGCCGTGCTGGCGCGGCTGGGCTACGGCGGCAGCGTGGGGTACACCGGCCCCCCGCCGGCCCACTGCGCCGCGGTGGTGCATCACCTGCAAACCGTCCGCGATGCCCTGCGCACGCGGGGCATCCGGTGATTGCCCCGGCGGCCGGCGGCCGTTACGATGCCCTTAATAGCCGGGCCATAGGAGATGTCTTGCGATGATCACGGATGATGTGGAATCGATGCCGTCGGCCAACCCTCTGGCCGCAACGGATCCCCAGATCTGGAAGTTGATCCAGGCCGAGGCCGAACGACAGGAACACACGCTGGAGATGATCGCCAGCGAGAATCATGTGTCACCGGCCGTGCTGGCGGCAACCGGCTCCTGTCTGACCAACAAATACGCCGAAGGCTACCCCGGGGCCCGCTACTACCAGGCTTGCGGCTTCTACGACCAGGTGGAAACCCTGGCCATCCAGCGGGCCAAACAGCTCTTTGGCTGCGAGTTTGCCAACGTCCAGCCGCATTCGGGGGCCCAGGCCAATGCCGCCGTCTTCCTGGCGCTCCTGGAAGCCGGCGATACCTTCGCCTCCCTGGTCCTGTCCGATGGCGGCCACCTTTCGCACGGCATGAAGCTCAACTTCTCGGGCAAGTACTTCAAGCCCGTGCACTACCCGCTGATCTATGACCTGAACCATCCCAAAGCCGAGCAGATCGACTACGATGCGGCCGAGAAAATCTGCCTCGAACACAAGCCCAAGATGATCCTGTGCGGTTACTCGGCCTACCCCCGGATGATCGACTTCCCCCGCTTCCGCGCCATCGCCGACCGCTGCGGCGCCCTGCTCATGGCGGATATCGCCCACATCGCCGGGCTGGTGGCCGCCGGCGTGCACCCCTCCCCCTTCCCGCACTGCCACGTGGTGACCACGACGACGCACAAGACGCTGCGCGGCCCGCGCGGCGGGCTGATCCTGACCAATGATGCCGACCTGGCCAAGAAGATCGACCGCGCCGTGTTCCCCGGCATGCAGGGCGGCCCGCTGATGCACATCATCGCCGCCAAGGCCGTCTGCTTCGGCGAAGACCTCAAGCCCGAATTCAAGGAATACGCCCGGCAGATCGTGGCCAATGCCCAGGCCCTGGCCGAAGCCCTGACCGAAAAGGGCTGGCGCCTGGTTTCGGGCGGAACCGACAACCACCTGATGCTGGTGGACCTGCGGGCCAAAGACCCCGACCTGACTGGCGCCGATGCCGCCCAGTGGCTGGAAAACGCCGGCATCA
>JAJXSS010000155.1 GCA_021784455.1 Planctomycetota bacterium | reverse complement strand
AGTGGTGGTGGCCCACGTCGCCGAATTCAAGGACGAGGACGAAAGCGAGGCCGATGCCAAAGCCCGCGGCGAGCAAACGCTCAAACTCCTGCTGGAAGGACTGCGGGCGGCCGGCGTGCAGGCCGAGGGCGTAATTCTCTTCTCCGACGATGCCCCCAAAGCTCTGGTCAACACCGCCCATGCCCGGGCCTGCACCATGATCGTGTTGGGCCTGACCGGCAAGGGCGTCTTCAAGCGCCTCATTGCCGGAGATGTGCCGGGCAACATCATCCGCATGGCGGATATCCCCGTGCTGCTGTGCCCGGCCAACTGGAACGGTATGCTGTAGGGTCCGCCGCGCGGTCTTGGGTGTGGTTCGGCCCGGGCCGAACTCTTCCTCTTCGATCGATGCCAAATTGTTCGGCCCGGGCCGAACCTACCCTGCCATGCCCCTTGTTTTACCTTCCGCCGACCTGACTCTGGCTCCCACCGTGGGCCCCCTTGTGCGCAGCGTTTCCCCCGAGTCCGGAGGCGGATCGCTGCGCCGGGCCCTGAATGAAATCGCCGGCCGGGGCTTTGCCGCCGTGCAACTCGATGCCACCCTGGCCGGAATCCGCCCCCGCGATCTGTCGCGCACCGGGCGCAAGGACCTCGGAGCCCTGCTGATGCGCAGCGGCCTGAGACTGGCGGGCCTCGATTTGTTCATCCCCCGGCAGGAATTTACCGATCCCGCCCGCCTTGACCGGGCCATGGCCGCGGCCCTGGGCGCCATCGAACTGGCCGCCGACCTGGGTCGGGTACCCCTTTCCCTGGCCCTGCCCGTGCGCGACTTGGCCGCGGATGCCCGCGCCACCCTGGTGGAGGCCGCCGATGGCCGCTCCATCCGTCTGGCCGTCCATGCCGAGGACCAGCTTGAAGATCTGACCCAATGGCTGGCCAGCGCCGACCACGCCGTCCTGGGGGCGGGGTTGGACCCGGCAGCCCTGCTCTCCCGACAAATCGTTCCCGACAAGGTCGTACATCACCTGGCCCCCCACCTCACCGTGGCGCGGCTTTGCGATTGCTCGGCCGACGGCCTGCGCTGCCCCGTGGGCAAGGGAGAATTGCCTCTGTTGAATTACCGGATTGCCCTCCAACTGGCCCAGAACCGCGCCGGACCGGTGGTTCTCGATCTCCGCGGACTCGAAACCCCCCTGCCCGCCGCCATCACAGCGCTCCGGGCTTGGTAGAACCTTCCCGGTGGGTCCTGGTCTGGCCCCCATCCAAAGGCACCCCCCCCGCACGCCCCCCGGCCCCGATTCGTGTATAACCTTCCCATGCCCGCTCAGCCCCCAGCCTACGACCCCCTGCAACCGGTACCTGCCAGCGGATCCAGCGATCCAGGGGCGCTGCGCAGTGCCGCCTGGCTCTGGATCGTGGGCGGCCTGGAAATGCTGTCGATTACCTGTTGCCTCTTGGGCTTCGCGGTGATCCTGGTGGTGCCGGCCTCCGAGTTTGTCGGCCAGGGCATGTCGGCCACCCAGGCCCAGCAACTGAACACGTTAAAACCGGTCCTGCCCCTGATCATGCTGGGCATCATGCTGCTCGGGTTCGTGCCCGGCCTGTGCTATGTCATCCTGGCGTTCCTGGTACGCCGGGGCCGCCATCGTCCTACGCTGGTGTGCCGGGGGCTGCTGCTGACCCAGGCCATCCTGCTGGGACTGATGCTCCTGAACATCCTGCTGGGGGCCCTGGCCCAGGCCAATCCCTGGGCCCTGGTGCTGGGGTGCTTCATGCTGGGCCTGCCCCTGGCCCTGCTCATTTACGTCTTCCACCTGACCGGCCAGACCCCGACCCGGACCGCCCTGGCCGACTCCGACTCGCAGACCGACCCCTGGCGCCATGAATAAGAGGGACGGGCCGCGGCCCTGAGAAGAGCCCCCGGTGGCTTGATCCGTGGCGCGCTCTGCCCGATATTAGGGGCACCGACCGTATGATGCGGACCAGAGGGTCGATATGAAGAAACACCTGTCCCTCATCCTGCGCATCCTGGTGGCCACGGCCGGCCTGGTGTACATCGCCTGGATCATCAACTGGACCGACAAGGTCCAGGTGGACCCCGCCCGCGCCCACCTGACCGGGGCAGCCGCCACCGTCCATCTGACCAAGCCCATCTCCGTCCCGGTGATTTCCCCGGACTTTAACCCCCAGAACCTGCAGCAGCCGGTCACTATTGAGCTCAAACCCGGCGATGCCCGCACCCAGCTCACCCTGTCGCCGCAGCAATTGAAGGACCCCAACAGCGGCTTCATCCTGCACCCTGGCATCATCACCACCCTCAAACACGCCCGGCTGTGGCTGCTGCTGCTGGGCCTGATCATCGTCGCCCCCATCTACCCCATCACCGTCTTCCGCTGGTGGATGCTGCTCAAGACGCGCGGGCTGGAAGTGCCGCCCCTCAAGGCCTTCCGTCTGTGCATGGTGGGCTGTTTTTTCAACTACTGCATGCCCGGATCCACCGGCGGCGATGTGATCAAGGCCTACTACGCGGCCCGCAATTCCGACCGCCGCGCCGACGCGGTGATGACCGTGATCATCGATCGCATCGTGGGCCTGCTGGGCCTGTTCATCCTGGCCGGCGTGGCCGGAGCATTCCTGCCGCACGCCGATTCACGCGTGCACAAGGTCATCCTGTTTGTCTGGGGCATCGCCGCCGTGGTGGTGCTCGTCTCGGCGTTCTATTTTTCGCGGCGGCTGCGCAAGGCTTCGGGCCTGGACTGGCTGCTCACCCGCCTGTTGCCCAAGGACAGTATCTTCGCCAAAGTGGACCAGGCGGCGGCCGCCTACAGCCACCACAAGCTGGTGGTATTGGGTTCCATTCTGCTGAGCCTGCCGGTGCACATTCTGCTGGCTATTTCCAGCTTCACGGCCGGGCGGGCCCTGGGCATGGACACGCACCTGATGACCTTCCTGACCGTGATCCCCGTGCTGTTCCTGGTCATGGCCATCCCCATCTCCCCGCAAGGCGCCGGCACTACGGAACTGGTGGCGATCCTGCTCCTGGTGCGCCCCGGCAGCCTGGTCACCCCCAACCAGGTGGTGGTGATGCTGATCATGATCCGCCTGTACCAGCTCGTTTATTCCCTTTCCGGATCGGTATTTCTGCTCCAGGGTGACATCCACATGTACCCCCAGCGCGTCCCCGAACCCGAACCGCAGTCCGCCGTGGCCTAGCCCCCGCCGGGGAACTCCCTGCGCTCGTACCAGCCCCCAGTTGGCCCGGCTGACTTAAGTGAAATAATGCCCCCAGAGCGGGCGCAGCCGCTCGATCTCGGCCGGATCAATGCGGGCCTTGTCCGACCAGATGGCCAATTGCAGCGCCGAATGGGCCGGGCTGGGGTGGGTTTGCAGGAAGGTCACATCCGCCAGGGCGGCCTGCACCAGGGCCACCCCCGCCGCCGCGGCTTTCTTGAGGTTGCCGATGATCTCCTTGAGCAGTTCCTGCTGCCCCAGCCCGACCGGATGGGGGCGCCAGCAGTCATAGTCGGTGGGCAGCGCGATCAGGGCATACGCCATCTCGGCCTCGCGGGCCAGCTTGGCCTCGGGCAGGCAGGTCATGCCGATCAGGTCCCCGCCCCACTGGCGGTGCAGGTTGGATTCAGCCTTGGTGGAGAATGCCGGCCCTTCCATGCAGACGTAGGTGCCGCTTCGGTGCACCCGGGTGCCCGTCAGCTTGGCCGCCGCCGCCAGCAGCCACTGCCGCATTACCGGGCAGAACGGTTCAGAAAACTCCACGTGCACGGCCGCCTTTTCAAAGAAGGTCGCTGGCCGGCGAAAGGTCTTGTCGATGACCTGGTCCGCGATCACCAGGTCGCCGGGGTGGATGTGCTCGCGCAGGGAGCCGGTGGCCCCGGAGGCGATGATGTGGGTCACCCCCAGGGTCTTTAAGGCGAAGATGTTGGCCCGATAGGGCACGAACGAAGGCGGGTAGACGTGGCCCAGGCCATGGCGCGGCAGAATGGCGATCGGGACCCCCTGCCATTGGGCCAGGGTGATGGGCCCGGCCGGCGGGCCGAAGGGCGTCTGGGGAGAAACCCTTTCACCGGCCTGGGCCCCCAGCGCCTCTTCCAGACCCGTGCCGCCGATAATGCCGATTTTGATGGGGGTGGACATGCCGGGGATGATAAACGAAATGGGGGCCGCCTTGCGTCCACGGGGCCAGCCGCTAGAATACCCGGCTCTGCAAATTCAGGGAATGACGCGATATGTCCACGCACAAGCACAAGACGCACAAAGGCCTGAGCAAGCGCATCAAGATCACCGCCCGGGGCAAGGTGAAATTCAAGCCCGCCCGCAGCGGGCACCTGCGCAGCAAACGTTCCGGGCAGGCGCTGATGACCCTGCGCAAGAAGAAGGTACTCAAGGCCGGAGACGTGCGCCGGCTGGAGAAGATTCTGGATCGTCATCTCCTGCGCAAGCCGGACGTGACCGCCGTGGCGCAAGACGCCAAGTAAGGATCCGCCACGGGCGGACCGCAATCGTCCCGGCCGCGCCGGGATTTGACAGGTGAGCCGGGCCAAGCTCCCGATCCTCTCGGGACCCCGTTCTCGCCAAGGAGCAGGCTTTATGCCTCGTGCACAAAAAGGCGCCGCTGTTCGTCAGGGCAAGGAACGCTGGTTCAAGAAAGCCAAAGGCTACCGCATGGGCCGCCGCACCCAGTGGCGGCGGGTCAAGGGCGCGGTGATCCGCGCCGGCATCTATGCCACCCGGGACCGGCGGCGCGTCAAGCGGGAATACCGCGAACTGTGGATCATCCGTATTTCGGCCGCCCTCGAAGGCCAGGGCATCAACTACAGCCGGTTTATCGCGGGGTTGAAGCACGCCAACATCGCGCTCAACCGCAAGATGCTCTCGGAAATCGCCATCCACGATCCCAAGGCCTTTACGGCCATCGTGGACCAGGCCAAGGCCGCCCTGCCCAAGGCGGCGTAACAAAATCTACCCTCTGCCTTCGACTCCAGAGACTGGCCCGGCCTGTCTTGATGCCCCGGTGTTTGCCAGAACGGCAGGTCTGCGCGCCGATATAGTGGTAATGGCGCGCCCCTCGACCGGCACGCCCTGGAGTGCAATATGTACGAGAGCAAGAATCTGGCCAACGAGACCTGGCGGCTGTTTCGCATCCTGGCTGAGTTTACCGATGGCTTCGAGGCCATGGCCGACATCGGCCCGGCCATCTCGGTGTTCGGATCGGCTCGCACCCCCCGTAATCAGACGGCCTACAAGCAGGCCGTGCAATGCGGTCAACTTCTGGTGCAGAACAACTTCGCCGTCATCACCGGCGGCGGACCGGGCATCATGGAGGCCGCCAACAAAGGAGCCTACGACGCCGGTGGCAAGTCCATCGGCCTGAACATCCAGCTCCCGGTGGAACAGAAGCCCAACGCCTACCAGACCCTGAGCCTGGACTTCCGGTATTTCTTTGTCCGCAAGGTGATGTTTGTGAAGTACGCCTCCGGGTTCATCATCTTTCCCGGCGGCTACGGCACCATGGATGAGTTCTTCGAGTCCATCACCCTGATCCAGACCCTGCGCATTGCGCCCTTCCCCATCGTGTGCATCGGGCATGCCTTCTTCGACGGCCTGCACGACTGGATGAAAAAAGTCATGCTCGAGGAACAGCACACCATCGACGCCGGCGACTTGGACTTCTTTCACGTAACCGACGATGTGGCCGAGGCGGTGCGCATCGTCAAACAGTGCTACGAAGAGGAGTGCTGGCTGCGCAAAGAGCCGGTCCACGCCTCCACCCCGGATGCGGCCCACGCCATCAGCAAACGCATCCTGCCCAACGGCAAGGGCAAGGGCAAGGAGGCCTGATCCGGCCTTACGCCCGCCTTCCCAGCCGACCCAGCCGCAGCGCACCGAAGGCCCCGCAGATGAGTCCGAACAGCGCCCCGGCCGCGGCGGCGCCGGTGCCGGCCGCCCGCGTCATCGGCCGGGCCTGGGCTTCCACACGCAGGGCGGCATAGGGCTCGACCATCACGCCGCGGTCCAGTTCCACCAGCAGGCCGTTCAAGGGCATCGTCACCACCAGTTGCGGAGCAGCGCCGGCGGCGGCCTCCTGGGCGGCCAGGAGCCGCCGGGTGATCACATCCAGGTTCTCACTGTCCGGCTTGGACAGACGGCTCTTGATCTGCCGCACATCCGCATCGCTCATCTGCGCAGCGGCCTGCCCTGTCTCGGCCTGGGCCTGGTCGCCGCCACTGCCCAGGCGCAGGCGGTCGCGGCTGGTCACCAGCCCGGCCAGGGCCTGGGAGCGGCTGAGTTGCTGCAGTTGCACCCGCGTATCTTCATTCAGGCCCGGGTTGGAAAAGGAGTAGTTGTAGGCATTGCCCAGAGCCACCTTGGCGGCCATCTGTTTGCCCTGCTGGGCCAGGACGTTGCCCAGGGACTGATACTCCAGGGCCTTGCGCTCGTTGGCCCGCGATTCCGAGGCCACCAGCACGGCGTATTGCTGGGCATCGTAGCGCACCACGCGCCCCTGGCGGAACGTCTCCTGGTTCAGGGCCAGCGTACCGCCAAAGTCGGTATAGCGCCGGTCTTCGGGCAGATAGAGCTGCCAGACCACGTTCTTGAGCGGCAGGTCGAAGCTGGGGCCGTCAAACGCCACACCCCCGGCAGGGTTGCGCGCCTCCGTGACATAGACGAAATCCACCTGCACGGGCAGTTCGCCGGCCGCCGTCTGGGCCAGCGGGATCAAGAGCACCTGCCGCCCCTGCGGGTCCTGCACCGAGGCGGGGATGGTGCTGCGGCCGTTAACCAGAAGGGTCCACAGCGTCGAGCCGGCCGGCAGCACCGTACGCAGGTGCTGCTTGGACAGCACCTTCAGTTCCATGACCACGCGGCTGGCCGACTGGCCGCCCTCGGCGGCCACGGTTTGAATACGGACACTGTTCACGGTGGCTTCCAGCAGCGCCGCGGCCTCATGCCGCTTGGCGGCCAGCACCAGCCGGTAGGTCGGCGCGGTGCTGGCATAGCAGAAGGCCGCATCCGACAGGTCCCCGCCCCCCAGTTCCCGCGCCAGGGATCGCGCATCCGCCGGCTGCAAGCCCGTGCTGGCCTGAACCACCGCCAGTTCCACCCGCTCGCTGCCGCGCACCACCACGAACTCGCGCTGCAATTCCACGTGCAGGGCCTGGACCGGCTGCAATTCAATCCGGCCGGTCGTCCGGTCATAAGGCGTCTCGTAACGCACCATCAGCGGATAGGGCCGGTCGTACCACTTGCCGGCCAGTTCCACCCGCCAGTGACCGCTGCCCGCGGGCGTCTCCTCCACGCGGGTCACATCCGGGCCCGTCACCTGCAGGCCCAGCACCCCCGGAGGCATCTGCAGGTCGAACACCTTGGCCCCGGCGTTGTACAGCACGTAACGCAGGAAGTGGGCGTGGTACACCATGCCCTCGCTGACCCGGGCCACGTGCAGGTCGTCCACGTTGATGCGGGGCTCGACCACTTCGGTGTCCAGGGCCAGCTCCCAGGCCGGCCGCACCAGCTTGAACGCCAGCGTGCCGGGTTCGCGAATGCCCAACTCCACCGGGTTCAGTTCGCTCACCCCTTCCCGCTTGGCCACCGCCAAACGCACCCCCCGGTCGGAGCTGATCTTGATCTGCCCCGTGTGCTTGACGCTGCCGGTGACGGTCAGGCGCGGCACCTCGATGCGTTTGGGCAGTTCCGCCACCGGCCGGGACAACGCCACGTGCAACGGCACATCGCCCATCAGCTTGCGCACCAGGTGCAACTGCACCACGTGAGCCCCCCCTTGCATCGTATCATCCCAGTGGCTGACTTCGGCGGCGCTCAAAGCATCGATGTCGTAGCCCTCCGGCAGACGCAGTTCCAGACCGAACAGGCCGGCCTTGGTGATCGATACCGTGATGACCCCGTTATACACCAGCCGCTCATCCGCCACCGTGAACACGGCATTCTCATCGCTGTGGATCTCCGGCTTCACTTCATCCACCTGCACGGCGATGCGGTCCTGAGGCCGGGTCAGGCGGAAGGCGTAGCGCAGGGAACCGGCCGCCGGGGCCCCCCCGGGCACAGCCGCCAGCAGCCGCGCCGCATCGCGCGCAAAGTCGTCCACGTTCATCGACGTGGCCCCCGGTCCCACCGTCAGGAACACCGCCGGGCTGGCAAACAAGCCGATGCTGCCCGACTGGCGGGCCACCCCCTCAACCCGCAACCCGGCCAGTTCGGCTGAAAAAGGCGCCTTGCCCGCGGGAATCTGCGTCACCACCGTCAGGCTGTATTCGCCCGCCATGCCCTTCATCAGCACCACCTCCAACTGGTGGGTGGCGGGATCGAAGCGCCAGGTGCCCAGATCCGGTCCCTCCACAGCCGTGACGCTCATGTTCCCGGGCACCGCCAGGCGCAGATCCTTCAGTTCGCCCTGGGCGATCTGCAGATGCACACGATGGCGGGCCTCCACCAGCCCCGTCTCAAAACGGGCGGCCGTGGTCACATCGGCAAAAACCACCGTTTTCTCCAGTCGATACTGCCGACTGCGCGGCCGCCAGATGAACTGGGCACTGTCTCCCACACCGAAGATCGCCTGCGCGGTCGTGTCGCCGGCCTCTTCGCCCGCCGTCAGGCGCACGGCGGTGGGCGCCTGCACATCCAGGTTGAGCTGCGGGATGGTCAGGCTCACGCGGTTGGTCAGGGCCGGCGGCAGCGGAGCCGTCAGTCGGCGTGTCAGATCATCCCCGGCCGCAGGCAGCGGATTCAGGAAGTCCAGGGCCAGATCGTACTGCCCCTTCTGCTTAACCAGCACCCAGAACTGCCCGTTCTGGGTCATGATGCCCAGGGCAGGATTGGCCGGCTCGGGCGACAGAAGCACCGCCGCCGCATCGATCAAGGGGAACCGGGCCGGGGGGGCGGTATCGATGTG
>JAJXSS010000154.1 GCA_021784455.1 Planctomycetota bacterium | reverse complement strand
ATCATCAGGATGGGCAAAATCCGGGATGCCCGCGCTCTTGAGAATGTCCCGCCCGGCCTCCACTGTCGCTCCGCCCATCCAACTGGCCAGGATCGGCTTGCCCAGCGACTTGGCATAGGGTTTCAGGGCCTCGGCCGTCTGGGTCGGATCGGTCATGTCCTGCGGCGTCAGGATCACCAGGAGGCCGTCCGCGTTCGGATCGGCCGCGGTGATCTGCAGGGCCTTGGCATAGGCCCCAGGGGTGGCATCGCCCAGCACATCCACCGGGTTGTTGCGGCTCCAGTGCGGAGGCAGGAATTCATTGAGGGCCTGGAACGTGCCTTCGGACATCTGGGTAAGCTGGCCCCCGCCCTGGGCCAGGGCATCCGTGGCCAGCACCCCCGGCCCGCCCGCATTGGTGACGATCGTCAGCCGCGGGCCCGTGGGCAGCGGCTGCTTGGCCAGCACCTCCGACATGGCGAACAGATCCGCGATCTTGTTCACCCGCATCACCCCCACCCGCCGGAAGGCCGCATCCAGCACATCATCCGAGCCCGTCAACGTGCCCGTGTGGCTGGCCGCCGCCTTGGCCGCCGCCGCCGTCCGACCGGCCTTGATCACGATGATGGGCTTGATCAGGGCCACCTCCCGCGCTGCCGACAAGAACGACCGTGCATCCCCGACTGATTCCATGTAGATCACGATGGACTGCGTCCGCGCATCCTGCCCGAAATAGTGGATCAGGTCGCCCCAGCTCACATCCAGCATCGACCCGATCGACACGAAACCCGAAAAACCTACCTGGGCCCGGATCGACCAGTCCAGAATCGCCGTACACAGCGCCCCGCTCTGGCTGATGAACGCCACATCCCCCGGCCGGGCCAGCGTCGACCCGAACGTCGCGTTCACGCCCGTCAGCGGGTTCATCACCCCCAGACAGTTGGGCCCGATCATGCGGATGCCCGTGCCCTTGAGCGTGCCCATGATCTGGTCACAGGCCTTGTGCCCCTCTTCGCCCATCTCGGCAAAGCCGGCCGAAATAATGATCAAGCCCCTCACCTTGGCCGCCACGCAGTCCTTAACGATCGCCGGCACCGTCTTAGCCGCCGTGCAGATCACCGCCAGATCCACCCGTTCGGGGACCTCGGCCATGCTCTTGTACGCCCGGATGCCCAGCACCTGCGGCCGGCTGGGGTTCACCGGGTACACCGTGCCACCAAAGGGATGGCTGATCAGGTTCCACAGCACCGTGCGGCCGACACTGCCGGCTTTATCGGTCGCTCCGATCACCGCCACCGTCCGGGGCGCGAAGATAACGTCCAGCGGGCTGGGCTCGCGGCGGGTCAGATCATGCGAGGGATCGACAATCGGATGGCGGGACGAGGACCTGGGCATGGTAGACGACCTTTCTCCGTGCCCGCAGGGGCACGATGATTGGATAACTCCGGCGGGATTCCGATGGTTTGCGGCCGGCGAAACAAATGGTCGGGCGCTCACACGCGGGCGGTGGCCCTGACGGATTCAGCCCTGCCCGGTCCCGAAGGACCCGGACACCGCGGCCAGCCGCCAGGCCCACCGAGAGGGTTCACAACCTCTGGGGGGGAATGCCTTGGAGAACTAGATCAGAATACATTGTTGTCCCCAAAGGTGCAATGGGCAGAAACAGTGCATAACTCAAAGCGCAACATTCAATAGAACCCGGCCCTACCCTGTTCTACCTTGACCCCGGCGTTCTGCCCTTTTAATTCTCCCCAGTTCTGCCTCACACCAGCGCTCGATCCTCCGCACCAACTCCTCTATTTGGGCCGGCTGGATGGCGTCCAGCCCCTTCCCGGAACATGCCTCGGGAAGCTCATTTGTTGAATCCGACGCCCGTCCCCCGGAGGCGGGCACCCGGCCCCCCATCACCGCCAGCCCAAACAGACGCACCCGGGCCGGCAGCATCCCCAACTGCCGCGCCAGTTCCAGTTGCGCCCCCAGCGACAGGCCATGGGTGCTCAGCACATCCTCGTGCACCAGTTGCGGCCGGCGGGGATCGAACCAGTCCACCTCCACCACCTGCCCCACGGCGAAACCCGCGCCCGTCACCGCATCCACCACCCCCAGCGCCTGGCGCCCCGGCAGATGATCCAACAGGGCCGCGGGCCGCATCCCCAGATTCACGATCTCAACACGGCACGGCACTTCCCCCCCATTCTCCGGCCCCTGCACTTTTTGCGCTGGTCCCGGTTGGCGCCCCTGCAGCCACTGGGCCACCAGCGGGCCCAAGGCATCCGCGTTCATCCAAGGGCTCCGGGGGTTGCCGCACGCGGTGATCAGGATGGGAGGGCCTATCACGGCCATGATGTCCGCCATTTTACATCCCGGCCTGTGTGACCCGTTGCATCAGGCCGTTGACAACGTGCATCATGAAGGTGAAAGACCGGGGTTGAAGCGGTAGGTCAATAGGTCGGGGCAAGCGTTCAGGGACACATCAGTGCTTCAGGCCCGCAACCGGGGACGTGCCAGCAGACCCCCCACGACCAGCACGAACAAACTGACGGTGGCGGGTTCCGGAATCTCCCAGCCCACATCGCTCAAGCCGGCGTAATCCAGTTGGGTAAAGAGCTTGCGCGTGCCCGTAGTCAGGGCCGGATCCATGGCCACTTCCTGTGGGGTGCCGTTCACCGTGCTCATCAGGCCCTGCTGCCAATGCGCGGTATCCGTGGCCGAATCCAGAGGCACGGGACCGCCGTAGGCCGCCGTGGCGGCCGGACCGGTGAAACTGGTGCCCGAGACGTAGGTATTCCAGGATCCACTGGTGCCGAATCCCAGCACATGGCCCAGTTCGTGCTCACAGACCGACAGGAAATCAGACTGGCTGGCGCCCAGGCCCGCTAGATCGGTGCCGAAATACCAGTTGGCCGAGGAATCGAAGGTGATCGTGCCGCCCCAGGGGCCAAAGTCTGTCGCTGGCGTGGCCAGGGCACCGCTCTGACCCCGGGCGGCTACCGTATTCAGCCACTGCGTGCTGCCGCTGGCGCCCCACCCACCCGGGCCGCCGAACCCAAGGGCACCGCCCAGCGCTTGGGCCCCCACATACACCACGACCGTATTGCCCTGCACGACCGGGTTGGTCACGGTCACAGTACTGCCGCCGGAAGGATTGGAAAACTGCTCATACCAGGTGTCGCCACCGCCGGGCGTGAGCGCCGCCAGTTGATCCTGAAAGCCATTGAAGGCCACCGCGGCCTGATTCAAGATCAGCTTCGCTTGAGAGTTGGTAGTGAAAAACCCGCTGCTGTCGTAGGTGTAATCAAACTGAATCACCAAGGCCTGCAGTTCGGTCGCCAAGCTCACATACAGCACCCCCGCCACGAGCGTAGCTGGAATTCGGGACTTCATTTCGTCACCCCCATTTAAAAGTGTTGAACGGACACGCCCCCGAGCACCCCAACTTACCAATCACACAAGGTAGTATTCTACCATGCCCAGCGTTTTCTCGGAAAGGCGATTTATCGCTCTCGTCAATTCGTCAATCGGTCACTTCGCCGATACCTTCCTCCTTTCCGAGTTTGGTGGTCGTGACGTCTCAGCGATTCATGGTCTTCCGGGTTCGCTCGAATTTCAGGAAGTGCACCGAGCAACTGATGCACGGATCGTAATTTCGGATCAGGTGCTCACAACGCAGCGAAGCCTGTTCATCGGGTACATCCACTAGCTGGGCCGCCAGTGCGCGCAGATCCTGCTCGATCGTCATCTGATTCTGGCTGGTTGGCGGCACGATCCGGGCGGCCGCGATGCTGCCATCGGCGGCCGTACGATACTGGTGCAAGCAGATGCCCCGCGGGGCTTCCGTGCCGTGTCCCCCCACCCCGGCCCGGACGGGGATGGGAAGCCGTGAGCGGCCCGGCGGGCTGTAATGCTCCAGGATGTCGGCGGCCAGAGCCAGAGCGTGGACTGTTTCCAGGGCCCGCGCCGCTAGGCTCAGGAAATTGTTCCGCCACGGCAGTTTCCGGCCGACGGCATCGCACACCTTGGGCACCAGCTCCGCCGCCCTGGGGTGCAGGTGCTCGTGACACAGGTTCAGCCGCGCCAGGGGTCCCACCAGGTACGCTCCGCGTCCGCGGATCACGCTGTGCAGGGCCGTGCTGTGCGGCACGTGCCGCTCCTCGATCACCTCGCCGAACTCCTCCTGGTCCACATCCAGGCCCTTGCTGCTGCGAATCCGGCCGAGATTCATGGGGTACTGGTGCGTGGGGCACAGGGACACGAACTCGTAGTCGCGCTCCAGGTCGGGGTATTTAACCTTCCGGGCCAAAAACAGGGTAAGTTCGCACATCTCATCCCGGCAGCCGCTGATTTCCGGCAACAGGGCCGCGACTTCGGCCGGATCCGGGGCCTTATAGAAGCCGCCCACGCAAACCCCCACCGGATGCACCGCCCGCCCGCCCACCAGGGCCAGGATCGCGTTGCCTGCCTTCTTAAGCCGCAGCGCTTGTTTCACCACCGGCCCATGGTCCTGAGCCATGCTGATCACGCTTTCGTAGCCCAGGAAGTCCGGCAGGTGCAGCATGAACATGTGCAGCACGTGGCTCTCGATCCACTCCCCGCAGTACAGAAGATCACGCAGGGTACGGATATCCGGGTCCACCTGGTCGAACACGCCCATGGCCTTTTCCAGGGCGTGGCAGGAACTCATCTGGTAGGCCACCGGGCAGATACCGCAGATGCGGGCCGTGATGTCGGGCACTTCCTTGAAATCCCGCCCCCGCAAAAATGCCTCATAGAAGCGCGGTGGCTCGTAGATTTCCAGTCGGCATTCCTCGACCTCCCGGCCGCGCATCGCCAGGTGCAGGGCGCCTTCCCCTTCCACCCGGGCCAGGGCCGCCACCCGCAACGTGCGCTTCCCGGCCCCCGGGGTTCCGGAAGGCGTATCGGGCGCTTTGCGGGGGGAATCAGTGTTTGCCTTGCTCGAGTCGCTCATAGTGATCGCTCCCCTGCTTGAAGGGTTCGAGGTAGCCGTTGAACTGGCGCAGGGCACGCTTGACTTCGCGGGCCGACCGGCCATCGGCCAGGAAGCGCGACCCGAGAGACAGGATGTTGGGCTGCTCCATGGGACCGAAACAGCCATAGCAGGCCCGCCCGGCGGCCGGGCACAGGGCCCCACAGCCCGCCTGGGTGATGGGTCCCAAGCAGGGCTCCCCATGGGCCACCAGCAAGCACGCGCAGCCGCGTCGTTTGCATTCCACGCACAGGCTGTGCGTGGGGATATTCGGCTTGCGCCCCACCAGGAGGGCACTGACCAGTTCCGAAAGCTGACCGTGGTTCACCGGGCAGCCGCGCAGCTCAAAATCCACGAAGACGTGGGACGCAATAGGCGTGGCCGTCTCCAGGGTATGAATGTACTTGGGCTGGGCGTACACCGCGGCCACGTAATCGCCCACATCCGCCCAATTGCGCAGAGCCTGGATGCCCCCGGAAGTGGCGCAGGCGCCGATGGTGACCAGCATCCGGCAATCGCGCCGGACCTGACGGATGCGATCCTCCTCTTCCGGTGTGGAGATGCTGCCTTCCACCAAACCCACATCGTATGGCGGCGGCTGCACCTGCCGGCGGGCCTCGAGGAAGTATGCCACCTCCACCGCTCCCACCAGGTCCAGCAGTTCATCCTCGAGGTTCAACAGCGATAACTGGCAGCCATCGCAACTGGAAAACTTATAGACCGCCAGTTTCGGCCGGGGCCGGATCGCAGCCCGAGGGGCTTCTTCCTGACTGTGCGAGGCAGAATTTCCGGGGGCCGGGGACTTTCCAGAGGCCGGGGGATCCGGGGGCATGATCAGATCTCCTCTTTGGCGAAGATGTCGGCGATGTCGGCAAAGCAGAACACCGGGCCATCCCGGCACACGAACTTGGGCCCGTACTGGCAGTGTCCGCAGCGTCCGAAGCCGCAATTCATGTTCCGTTCCAGGCTCACGTACACCTGGGTAGGCGGTACGTGCAGTTGCAGAAAGTTCCACGCCGCGACGCGGTTGAGAATGCGCGGCCCGCAGACCATCACCACCGTATGCTCGGCACTGACCTTGATGCGCCGCATCAGATTGGTCACCACGCCCACCGGCCCGGTCCATTCCCGGGTGGCGTTGTCCACGGTGACCAGCACATCCAGGGCGCCGTTTTCCGCCCAGGCTTCCAGTTCCCGGGCGTACAGGCGGTCTTCGGGGGTGCGGCAGCCATAGAGAATCACCACACGCTTGACATGCTCGCGATGGTGCAACAGCCAGTAGATCACCGGCCTGAGCGGCGCCAACCCGATGCCCCCGGCCAGGATCACCACATCCTTGCCCTCGAGCTTGTCCATCGGCCAGCCGTGGCCAAACGGCCCGCGCAGCCCCACGATGCCCCCGACACCCAGGCGGTCGATGGCCCGCGTCACCGACCCGACCAGCCGGATCGTGTGGGCCAGCGTCTGCGTCTGGTGCGGATTGGAACTGATCGATATTGCCGCCTCGCCGACGCCGCTCAGATAAATCATGTTGAACTGGCCGGGGACAAAGCGGTACATCTCGCGCAGCTTGGCATCCACGAACTGAAGGATGAAGGTGCGGGTGTTGAAGTTTTCTTCCCGCACCTCCAGGATGCGGGCCGGCACGGGCACCCACGTGTCCATGCCGCAGATGGGTTCGGGTCGGCCGATGGATTGAATCTGGATCATACGGGGGCCTCCTCCACGGGCGGCACCGAGTTCTGGCTGTGGGCCCGGATCTGAGCGGCCTCGGCCGTAAGGTCGATGCCCACGGGGCACCAGGTGATGCACCGGCCGCAGCCCACACAGCCACTCATGCCGAACTGGTCCCACCACGTGCCCAGTTTGTGCCGCAGCCAGTGCCGGTAGCGGCCCCGGATGGTGTTGCGGACCGGGCCGGCCGTGGTGGCGCTGAACTGATGCGTGAAACACGATTCCCAGCGCCGCGTGCGCATGACCTTGGGGCCCGCCAGTTCTGTGCTGTCACTGACGGTCGAGCAGAAGCAGGTGGGGCACACCATGGTGCAATTACCGCAGGAAAGACAGCGTTTGGCCACGTCTGCCCATTGGGGATGATCCAGGCTCTGGTCCAGCAGATCCTTGAGACCCTGGGTGTCCAGGGTGCAGCCCATGTGCTCGTGGGCGATGTGCAGCTTGAGTTCGGCCAGTTCCAATTCGGCGCCGCTGGGCTCGCGTACCGGCAGGTCGTGGCAGATTTCCAGGCCGCGGACACTGCCGACGGCGGTGATGAAGCCCTGCCGCAGCTCGGTAAGAGCCAGATCGAAGCCGTCTTTGGCGGCCGGACCTGTCTCCATGGAGGCGCAGAAGCAGGTGCCTCCCGGGCGGGTACAGTTGACGGCCACCAGGAAGGATTCGCGGCGCGACTCGCAGTAATAGGTTTCCGACTCGCAGCGGACCGTGCGCGGGTCATCGGCCCCGAAAACATGATCCTGGACCTTGATGGCCGCCAGTTCACACGGCCGTACACCGAGGAAGGCCAGCTTGGGCACCTGGGGCGGCCCGGCATCCAGAACGAACGATTCGCGGTCCACATGGAATTGAAAGAGATTGAGTACGGGCGGGAAAAACTTCCGCTTGGGACTGTCGGGGCCCACGACGTACTCGAAGCTGAGATCCGGTTCACCCGGCACCAGGCGGTAATGACCCGGCCCCTGCTCATCACGCACGCCGCGCGGCAGTTCCTGGCCCGAGGTCAGCGGCCTCAGCGCCACCACGCCCTCCACCTGGGTCGGGCCGATCACGGTGAAGCCGCGCTTGCGCAGCACCGTCACCAGATCGCGCAAGGCCGACCGGGGAAGGAACACGGTGCCACCGATGGCAAGGGTGGGATGGGACATCAGAGTCTCCCTGCTTGAACAGTGTGTGGGCGGCCGCCCGCCGCCGGCGGGCCGATGGGCCGGGCCGCGCTTGGGGCCCCAGCGCCGCGCCAGATGTTCTGATTTGACCCCCCGCCGAAGTGACGACAATCCCCCCGTGCCGCAAACCCGCGGCCTGAAACCGAACGGGATGGAATCGCCTGGATGGACATGCCATGCAATCACAAGACGATTCAACCTTTTGTGTTCTAGCGAGAGCGCGTAAGATGTGCAAGCCGTTTCGACGCTATCCACCAAACAAAATGGAAATGGGGCTCCCCTCGGGCCCAATCGCTCACAACGACCCGACCAAGCCCCTCAAGAAGAGCCTGCCACCGATCCTTACGATCTACTGGAAGGACTGGACAAGCCCACGGCCGAGCAGGCCGAAGCGTTCAGCTCAAGGTCGAGGGCAGGAAAAGCCGGGTGATTCTCCTTACCGACTACCACTGAGGGAGCCTTGACCATGACCACGCGCAAGCACAAGCCCGTACACCCCGGCGAGGTGCTCAAGCTGGACTTCCTGGAGCCGATGGGCATCACCGCCTACCGCCTGTCCAAAGAGACGGGCATCTCCGCGCAGCATCTGGGCCGGATCATCATGGGCACGCGCGGCATCACCGCCGATGTGGCCCTGCGCCTGGCTCGCTTCTTCGGCACTTCGGCCCAGGTGTGGATGGGCTTGCAGACCCACTATGAACTGGACCGGGTGGAAGATGAATCGGGCCGGGAGATTGAGTTGCGGGTGAAACCCTTGAAGGCCGCAGGCAAAGCGGCGTGAGGTGACGCCATGGCAGCCATCGGCACCGATCCCAACGGGCATCGGTGAAGCACCCCCGGCAGGATTCGAACCTGCGACCCTGGGATTAGAAATCCCATGCTCTATCCAACTGAGCTACGGGGGCTTCCTGAGTCATCATACCACCGGGAAATCGGGGGCGTGGGGAAACTGGAAAGCACCAGACCATCGCTCAGGGCCACCGCATCTTAACTCTCTGATTCAGCAGTAGTCAGGGCACGATGTCCGATGTTGCAGGGATTCGGTCTCCCCTTTGCGCAAGGACGCGCCCCATGACCAAGAGAGTTTTGGACCTGATCC
>JAJXSS010000153.1 GCA_021784455.1 Planctomycetota bacterium | reverse complement strand
GCCGTTCATGCCCCCCATAGTCAGATTGACCACCTTGCCCCCCTCGTCGGCCTTCTTGCCCGCATCCTGGGCCTGGCCCGCGGCATCGGCCGACTTCTTGGCCACTTCCACCACCGACTGGCTCATTTCCTCGATGGCACTGGAGATCTGGGTGACCTGCGTGGACTGCTCCTTCATGCCCGTGGCCATCTCCTCGGAGGAGGCGGCGATCTGGGTGGCGGCGCTGGCCACCTCGCGGCTGGAGTCCGACACCTCGGCAATGACATCGTGGATCTTGCTGACGAACAGGTTGAACCACTTGCCCAGTTCGCCCAGTTCATCCTTGCGGGCCTCATCCACGCGCTGGGTCAAGTCCCCTTCGCCCTGGGCAATGTCCTTGAGCCGCGTCACCAGGGCGCTCAGCCCCCGGACGATACCGGCGACGATGACCAAGGCGATGATCGTGCCGATGATGGCCATGCCCACCAGCCCCGACAGAACCACGACCGAGGCGGCGTTGAGGGAGGCCATCGTCGCATTGGCCACCTGGGCAGTCTGGTCGATGCCGGTGGCCGCGGTCTTCTGGGCCTGGGCCAGGACCACAGCGGCTACCGTATTGCGGTCGCTGTCCTGCTGGGCGGCCTGGGCCAGGGCCGCCGCCAGTTCGGTCATGGCCTGTTTGTAGGTGGCACCGGCGGTGCGGCAGTCTGCGATCTGCTTGAAACTGGCCGCATCCGTCGTGACGCCTTTGAGTTCATTGAGCAGGCTGTCGATCTTGTCAAAATTCGGCAGCGCGGCTTCGATCGTCGTGCCACTGCGGTCGGCCTGACCCTTGAAGTTCGCGACGCGGCAGGCGTTGCCCAGATCGACGATCTCATGGGCAATCTGGATCTTGTGAAAGCGGCTGGTCAAATTGGCCGCGGTCGCGCCCGCCTTTACCTCCTGGGCAAACTGCCCTTCCTGCGAGGTCAGGTATTGGGCACACACATCCATATAGGTCTGGGCGACCGTGTTCATGTGCTGACGGATGTCGGCGACCGATTTGGCCAGGGCGGCCGTCTGATCCACCAGCTTGGAGTAGCGGTCCACGTTTTCCTGGGCGGTGGCTGCGTTCTGGCGCAGGTCGTCCATGTTCTCTTTTTGAGCCAGGTCGCGGCAATCCTGCAAGGCGCTATTGACCGCCTTGAGCTGGGTCATGCCCTCATCGTAGTACTTCGGGTCGAAGGTCAGACCGTAGGCCCGCATGTTGTACATGGTCAGGAGCGAAGAACGCTCCACCTGATTGGCCGCCTTGACCATGGGCACCGCCTTGGTGGCCAGATCGCTGGCCTGAACGGATACGCCGCGCATCTTGACCACGGCCAAGCCTCCCACCGCGGCCCCCAGCAGCAGCACAATGGCGAACCCACCGATAATCCGAGACTTAATCGACAGATGCAAAGACATAGCAGACCTCCCGAGGTGGGCGCGCAGCAAAACACAAGTCCCGCCCCGCGCCAACCCAGTAAAACGTTGCCGATCAATCGGCCAGGTTCCCGCAGACCCTCGAAGGGACCCCGCGGCCGGCTGACGTTACGACAGGCATCCGCCCCTGGACCTGGATGACGTCAGCCTTGAGGTCATCGGATATTACGAACTTGACTTTAGGCCCCAGAGAAAAAGAACCTGGGCGCGGATTTCTCGGACGCACGCCAAGTGCAATATCAGAGTAGCAGGTCTCATAGCCTGCGCGGAGCAGCCGCAGAAATGTATGCGTTTCATCTTTGCGCGACCTTCCGCGATGATGCGGAGCCGCTGGGCGCAGCAACAGACGCCGGCATCTCGACAAGCGTGCCCGGCGACGCCGGCCGCGCCGCTGCAGCCCCTGGATAAGCAGAGCCCGCCGGCCAGACTCCCATTTGTTTTGATCAAGTATGCCGCCCTCTGGGACGATAGCGCAAACAGGGTCGGTGTTTCTCGTTTACGTGTCAGTCACGGGTCTCTATTGTCGGTACGAAACTGCAAACAGGGGCAGCAGGGCGGTGTTGGATGCAGCAGGCATTGAGGGAGCAGATTGATTTCATCTGCTTCGTGTACGGGATGGGCTTTCTGATCCTGGGCGTCACCTGCCTGGCCCGACGGCAGGTGCGTCGCTTGCCCGTCAGTTGGACCTGGCTGGGGGCGTTTGGTCTATTGCACGGCCTGAATGAATGGCTGGATCTGCTGGGGCGTCAGGTCCTCGTGTCCCCGTGGTTCAGCATTCTGCGGGTCACAGTTCTGACCGTATCCTTCGTGTGTCTGGCCGAGTTTGTGCGGGGGTCGCTGCGCCGGGTGGGCCGGCGTGCGCCGGGCGTGTGGCTGGTGGGCGGGCTGGTGGCGCTGGTGGCGGCGGCGGGGCTGGCGGGGGTGATCCCCGCCCAGATCGCCGCCCGCTACGGGCTGGGGCTGGGATCCGCGGCCATGGCGGCCCTGATCCTGGGGCGGGCGGCCCGGCAGTTAGAGCGGGAGCGCTGGCCGTTGGTTGTGGCGGCTGTGGCGATGGGGCTTTACGCCCCGTTTACCGGGCTGATCGTGCCGCGGGCCACGTTTGCCCCGGCGTGCTGGATCAACGACACATCGTTTGCCAATCTATCGGGCCTGCCCGTGCAACTGGTGCGGGGCGTGCTGGCCCTGGTCCTGGGCCTGAGCATCTGGCGAACCCATCAAGCCATCGCCGAGCAGCGCGTGCCGCGGCGCTACGCGCGGATCACGGTGGTAGCCCTTCTGCTGACACTGGCGGGCGGCTGGGCGGCCACGCAGGCCGAAGGCGGACGTGAAGCCCATCTTCAGAAGCAGGATTTAAAGCACCGCGTGATAAGCATTGCGGCGGCCATCAACCCCAGGTCCCTCGCGGCCCTGGAGGGGCCCGACCCCCGCGTCCAAGCAGCGGCGCGCCGGCATCTGCAGCGAGAGTTCCAGATCATCCAACAGCGGTGCGGGGATGTGGATCAGATGGTCCTTCGGCATCCGGGCGGCGGCCCGGTCCTGATCGAGGTGGGGACCGCCCCCCCGGGCCCATCGGGCCATCGGCCTTGGCCAGCCTACCAAGCCAGCGGGTCGCCGGCGACCGCGGCCGACGGCATCGGGGCGGCGGAAGTCATCGAAGGGCGTGGCCCGCATCTGTGGGCGTTGGCCCCGGTCCTGGCCCGGGGCGGCGGTCCGGCGGTGGCCGAGATGGCCTTGAGTGTAAGCGCGGCCCCCTACCACCACGCCGTGGCGATCTGCCGGTTGTTCCCGATTCTGCTGACCTGTCTGTTCTGCATGCTGATCATCAGCGCGTTTCTGCAGCAGGTGCGGGCCTGGGAAACAGCGGCGGAGGTCCACGACCGCGAAACACTGATGCGTTCGATCACCAGCGGGGCATCGGATGCCATCATCCTGATGAACGCGGCCGGCCGGATCGCCTACTGGAACGGGGCCGCGGAGCGGATTTTCGGCTACACGGCGGCGGAGGTCCTGGGCCGGGACCTGCACGAGATTCTGGCGCCGGGGGCTTATGCCGGGGCGTACCGGCAAGCCGCGGAGGCCTTCCAGCACACGGGCCAAGGACCGGTGA
The DNA here is from genome assembly GCA_021784455.1 of Planctomycetota bacterium. Classification (GTDB taxonomy): domain Bacteria; phylum Planctomycetota; class Phycisphaerae; order Phycisphaerales; family Phycisphaeraceae; genus JAJXSS01. The sequence continues at coordinate 5,411 of JAJXSS010000153.1, read as the reverse complement.
TCGGCCGGCCCCTGCAGTTGTCGGCAGTGCGCAAGAACGGCGAGGAATTCCCGGTCGAGTTGTCGGTCTCGGCGGTCCAGTTGCACGGAGAATGGTCGGCAGTGGGGGTGGCGCGTGACATCACGGAACGCAAGGCGGTGGAAAAGCGTCTGCGTGCCGCCGCCCAGTTCGACAGCCTGACGGGCCTGGCCAACCGGCCGCAGATCCGGAAGCAGATCAGCGCCGCCCTGCGCACGTGCCGCCGGGTGAAGGAGCACCGCTTCGGGGTTCTCTTCCTGGATTTTGACCGATTCAAGCTCATCAACGACAGCCTGGGCCATGTTCGGGGCGACCAGTTCCTGGTAGCGGTGGCCGACCGGCTGAGGCAGGAACTACGCCGGGCGGACCTGCCACGGTCGCCGGGCGCGGTCTACACGGTGGGGCGGCTGGGAGGTGATGAGTTCGTGGTCCTGCTGGACGGGCTGAGCAGCGTCTCGGAGGCCGCGGCGGTCGCCCAGCGTCTGCTGGAGGCTCTGGCCAGCCCCCATCAGTTGGATGGGCACGAGGTCTTCTGCTCGGCTTCCATCGGCGTGGTGACCAACGACCTGTCGGGGGACAATCCCGAGGATGTGATGCGCGATGCGGACACGGCCATGTACGAGGCCAAACTGGCCGGTAAGGGCCGGGCGGTCGTGTTTGACGCCTCCATGCGCCAGCGGATGCGAAACCGGCTGAATCTGGAGAACGAACTGCACAAGGCCTGCGGGGCGGGCCAGTTGTTCCTGATGTACCAGCCCATCATCAGCCTGCGCACGGGCCGGATCGAGGGCTTCGAGGCCCTGATCCGCTGGCAGCACCCCGAGCGCGGGCTGATCGCCCCCAGCGAGTTCATCCCGCTGGCCGAAGAAACGGGACTGATCCAGCCGATCGGAGAATGGGTACTGCGTCAAGCGTGCCTGGCGCTGAAGGGCTGGCAGAGCATCCCGGGCGTGGAGGGCGCCCCCAGCATCGCGGTGAATCTCTCCCGGGTGCAATTGCAGGACACCCATCTGGTGGAAACGATCCGGGGTATCCTGCACGAGACGGGGCTGGCCCCGAACTGCCTGCATCTGGAGGTGACGGAAACGGCGGTCATCAACGATCTGCCCCGCGTGGCGCGCACCTTGCAGGCCATCAAGTCCCTGGGCGTCAAGGTCGATATGGACGATTTCGGCACGGGGTATTCGTGTCTGGCCTGCCTGCAGCACTTCCCTCTGGATGTACTGAAGATCGACCGTTCTTTCATCGCCCACATTGACCAGGGTCGGGGATATACGGCCCTGGTGCAGGCGATCGTGCAACTGGCGGGCAACCTGAATATCAGCGTCGTGGCCGAGGGGATTGAGACCCTGGACCAGGCCTTGATGCTGCAGACTCTGGATTGCGAACTGGGGCAGGGGTACCTGTTCAGCAAGCCCCTGCCAGCCGAGCAGGTGGTCCACTACCGGGTGCCCCAACAACTCCTGCCGGGTTTGAGTAAATCAGAGGCGCCGGCCGCGATGGCGGGGTGAACCGGGGGGATGGGTGGTCGCTGTTGATGGCTGGCACCGCACCCGCCGCCCTGGGCCCTGAAGTGCGATCGTGAGGGGGGCGATCGCGGCTCGTCCAGACCGGCGGCGGGGATTGCCCCGTTGTCCCGCGCTTCACGCCACAGGCTTTTTTCGCGATGCATAACGTGATAATGTTGAGGGTCCGGCTAACCGGGTACAGCCCGGGCCCAGGCCCCCTTTGGAGATTCGACCCGTGACGACTGCACAGGAATCGCTTACGCGAGAGATCATCGAACGGCACGACCAGTTCATGGTGGGCAATCTGAACCGCTATCCGGTGGCCATGGTGCGTGGCCAGGGCTCGCGGCTGTGGGATGCCCAGGGGCGGGCGTACCTGGACCTGTTCGCCGGCTTCGGCGGCTCGATCCTGGGCCATGCCCACCCCGATCTGGTACGTGCGGTCAGCGCTCAGGCGGCCCAACTCTGGCACGTGGGCAACCTGTTCCACACGGAGCCCCAGACGCACCTGGCCGAGCATATTGCCAAGAAGGGCTTTGGCGGGCGGTCGCTGTTTTCGCACTGCGGGGCCGATGCCAATGAGGCGGCCCTGAAGCTGGCGCGGCTGTACGGCAAGGCTCGGCCGGGCCGGGCGGCAGGAGCCCATGGCCGGTACAAGGTCCTGAGCACCATCCACAGCTTCCACGGCCGGTTCTTCGGCAGCATGATGGCCACCGGCCAGGACAAGGTGCGGCACGGGTTTGAACCGCTGCTGCCAGGGTTCGGGTACGTGCCGTACAACGATCTGGCAGCGATGGCAAAGGCGATCGATGGGGAAACCGTGGCCATCATGGTCGAGCCGATCCAGGGTGAGGGCGGCATCAACATGCCCGGCGAGGCGTACCTGGCCGGTCTGCGCCGGCTCTGCGAGGAGCACGACCTGGTGCTGATCTTCGATGAGGTCTGGACGGGCTGCGGGCGCACCGCCCGTTGGTTTGCCTACCAGCACTGGAACGTGACACCGGACATCATGACCCTGGCCAAGGGCGTCGGCGGCGGACTGCCGGTGGGCGTGATGTGTGCCGGGCCGAAAGTGGCCGAGTATTTCACCCCGCGCGTCAATCATGGGGTGGTGGCCCACGCCACCACGCTGGGGGGCAACTGCCTGTCCATGGCGGTGGCGGTAGCGGTATTCGAGGTGATCGAGCGCGACGGGCTGTTGGCCCACGCGGCGGCGCTGGAAAAGCAGGCGGTGGACCGCTTGACCGCCTTTGCCCGAACGCACCCGCAGGTCAAGACGGTGCGCGGCAAGGGTGTGTTTCTGGGCATTGAACTGGACCCCAAGGCCCCCGGGGCCTGGTTCAAGAGCGCCACGGAGGTGGTGAGCCGCTGCATGGATCAGGGCGTCCTGATCAATGGCACGCAGGATGTGGTGCTGCGCCTGGCCCCGCCGCTGGTGCTGACGCCGGCGGAGTTGCATGAGGGGCTGGATGTGATCGAGCGCATCATTGCCGGCGTCTGAGGGGCGTTGGGGACAGATGCGGCCGGCCGAGTGGGTGACGCACCGGGGCGCCCGTACCTGACTGCTGGTTGGCCCATCGCGGCGGCCAGACGGGCTGGTCCGGCCCCGACAGGGCGCGGAGACTGAATTGCGCACAGGCTGGCTGCAACCCGAACGCTGGTTCCTGGCGATCACCCTGCTGCTGGCAGCGTGTGCGCGGCCGGTGGCCCTGCCCGCAACGCATCCCGCCGGCGCGACGCAACCCCTGAACATCTTCGCGCTGGCCCCGCACGAGGGGCATCCTCCGCCGGCGGCCACGCAGCCCGGGCCGATGCCGCCGGTGTATGAGATCGACGCCACGCGTCTGGATTTTCCTTTTGCGGCGGACCTGCGCCCGGCGCGCAAGCTGCTGGCCCGCCCGCCCGTGGACCTGGATGTGCTGGACCTGTGGCGGGTCAACGGCCTGTTCATCGGAATGCTGGACAAGGCGGCCCTGAGCAAGCTGATGGCCGCCCTGCCCCCGGTGGATGGCGGCGAGGTGAGGCGCATCGTGGGCCCCGAGGGCACCCACGCCCTGGCCGTCAGCCCGCCCCTGAAAAACCGCGTGGCCCGCATCACCCTGACGCGGTCGGACGGGCTGGAGCATCCCACCACGCTCACGGGGGGCAACATGCAGTTCCTGGTGCGCTTGCGCGGTCTGGGCGGCGGCCGAAGCCTGCTGATGCTGACGCCCCACCACCACTACTCCGAACCGTCGGTCATTCCGCGTCTACCGCAGGCCAAGGCTCTGGACGGCGAAATCTATTCGGATCTGATGCTGGCGGTAACCCTTGAGCCGAGGCAGGTGTTTGTCATCGGCATCGACAAGCACCCCGAGCCCCACGTGCCGGCGCCGCCGGCGACCAGCCAGCCCGCCACGAGCCAACCGGCCAAGCCCCCGGCCAAGGCGCCAGCCGAGACTCTGGTTCCCGGGCCGAACGGTCAAGCCGTGGCGATCAAGCCCGAGCACATTCGCCTGGACCTGGGGACGCTGCTTCTGGGCAGGAGCCGCCAGAGCGAGCCGCTGCAGTCGCTGCTACTGATTCAGGTGCGGGAACTGGCCCCGGGGGGCCAGCCCTAGGGCACGGCTGGGCCGAAAATGAACCGGTGCAAAGAGCTGGGCCGGGGCCGAACCTACAGGATGACCAGCGGCCGGCGCTTGGCCCCCCACGGCCGGTCGGGCAGGCCCTGGGGATCAAAGACTCCCGCCACCGCGGTGTCACAGAAGGCACAGCGGTTGCCCTTGAGGTGGTAGGCACCGATCTCGTACCAGTCGCGTTCGATGAGGCATTGGCCGCAGTGGGGGCAGTAGGTGCTTTCGCGGGCGCGGTCGTACACGTTGCCCACGTAGGCGTAGTGCAAGCCCGCCTCCAGGGCAATCTGCCGGGCCCGCTCAAGCGTGGCGGGCGGGGTGGGCGGGTAGTCCAACATCCGGAAATCGGGGTGGAAGGCCGTGAAGTGCACGGGTACCTCCGGCCCCAGATTGTCGCGGATCCAGTCGCACATGCGCCGTGTTTCATCCGGGCTGTCGTTCTCGCCCGGAATCAAAAGATTGGTGATTTCGAACCAGATGCCGGTGTCGTGCTTGAGGTACTTCAGGCAATCCAGCACGGGGTGGAGCATGCCCTGACAGAGCTTGCGATAGAAGACATCGCTGAAGCCCTTCAAGTCCACGTTGGCCGCGTCCATCCAGGCGTAGAACTCGCGGCGGGCCTGGGGACTGATGTAGCCGGCCGTGACGGCCACGGTGCGCAGGCCGCGCGGGCGGGCGGCCCTGGCGATGTCGATGGCGTATTCGGCCCAGATGGTGGGGTCGTTGTAGGTGAAGGCCAGGGAGCGGCAGCCGGAACGCTCCGCGGCGTCCACGATGGCGTCGGGGCCGGCCTGCTGGGCCAGGGTGTCCATCTCGCGGCTCTTGGAGATGTCCCAGTTCTGGCAGAACTTGCAGCCCAGGTTGCAGCCGGCCGTGCCGAAGGAAAGCACCGCCGTGCCGGGCAGGAAGTGATTGAGGGGCTTCTTTTCGATGGGGTCGATGCAGAAGCCTGAACTGCGGCCGTAAGTCGTCAATTCCAACCGGCCGCCCACGTTGGCCCGCACGAAACAGAAGCCGCGCGAGCCTTCGGGGATATGGCACTCGCGCGGGCAGAGGGTGCACACCACCTTCGGCCGGCCATCCTGCCCGGTTTCGGTGTGCCACCACCTGGTCTGGGAGCGTGCAACCATGTCGGCACCGATATCATTGTAGGTTTGACCTGGGCCGAACAGCGCTGGCAGGGTCGGACCGGCCCAAACGCCGGGGCCGAATCAAGATGCCCTACGGCTGGGTCATCGCTTTCGTCGGGCCGAAATCTAGCATCGTGTGAGCG
>JAJXSS010000152.1 GCA_021784455.1 Planctomycetota bacterium | reverse complement strand
CGGGGACCTCGCCGACCAGGACCTTGTCGTAGGCGACGTTGGAAGTCCAAGCAGCATTGCTCCACGGGCCAACCTGGATCTGGCTGGGGGTGGCGTTCCCGTTGCTATCGGAGATCGTTCCGAAGTCGTGGCCACCGCTGCTGTCGGTCACGTATAGGGCATAGCTGGTCGTGCTCGTGCGCTGGATGGACACATCGATCCAAGAGCTATAAGGGAAGTAGTAAGCGCTGCCGCCCTGCTTAAGAATGCCCGCTCCCGAGCCGCCGAAATAGGCGGCAAAGCCCGTCGGGTTGGAACTCGTATTGTTCCACCCCCACCAGAAGGCCCACATCTGGTTTGAACCGCTCATTTCCCGGATGATGATCGGATTGCCGGTGCCACCGTTGGCGTTAAAGCTGCTGGCATAGAAACTGAAATTGATGGTGTAGTTGTTATCCGTGGGGGCGGCCCCGGCGTAGCTCTTGGCCAGCAAAGCCCCGGCGGTCGTGTCGTTGTCCACGATCTGGGCCGCCGCCTGCCCGCCCACCGTCGCCGCCGTGATCGTCGTGGTGCCGTTGGCGGTCTTGTTGTCAAAGTGGTTCACATTACTGCCGGTGGTAATGCCGTTGGTCCCGACCCAGTCGAAATACTGGCCATTCGACACCACGTAGCCCGCATGGGCCGTGGCGGCCATCCAAGAGAGCCCCAGGCCCAAGGCACAACCCGCCATGATCATCTGTCGTTTCATTACCAAGACCTCCTTAAAAGGGTTGCTGGCAAAGCCGTAGGGTTTCACGAGCTGTATCTTGCGTTTCCAACCGATCCTGCGTCCCGCACCCTCCGGGGGTAACGGTGGACTCGAGATCCTCTTACTCATCCCCCGGCCATGATGCGCTGCATCCGGGGGCGGCCGGCGCCAGCCCCGGGGATGATCGCCACCGGTGCCCGGCGCTTCTGCCGGCCCGTGCGGCTGGCGGCCGTGCTGAGCCAGTGCTCCGCCGCCGACAAGGCGGTCCCAAAGGTCTGCTGCCGGTCGCCCAAGCTGGCCGCCCGCACCACCGGCGGCACGGAAGTCTGCTTGGGGGGCAGGCCGTAATGCCCGTTCTCGAGCATGGCCTGCACCCGCTGGATGCCATCGGCCAAGATGCGCGGCGTCCAGCCCTCCAGCACTACCACATCGAAGTGGAACAGCAGGGCCTGATTGCGCAGGACGAACCCCAGATCGTCAAAGGCCCGCTTAAACATGGCCACGACCAGGGCATCGCCCTGCTCGTAGCGGTCGAACAGGGCACGAATCTCGCGGGCCTGTTCCTCGGCACTGATGCGCGGGCGGTGGCCGTAGACATAGCCGCTGAGGCGGTCGGTCATGGATGACAGCGAACCGCTGGCATCCAGACAGCCCGCCCGCTCGGGCAGGAGGGGCACCGCGCTGCGCTCGACCTGGGCGGGCCCCAGGTAACGCCGACACCCCATGCTCTCGGGGATGCGCTTGCCGTTGATCAGCAGGGAAAACCCCAGCAGATCATTGACATAAATCATGTTGGGCCGCTGGTGGGCGTGGCGGATGGTCCACGCTTCGGCCAGGAGCGCGGCGTCCACATCATTCTCGGGCACCACCGGCACCCCCAGTCGCCGACGGACGGCCTCCATCAGCCGGTTGATCTGAGGCAGGGCAATGGCATAGTTGGTCGAGAGGAACTGATCACGGGCTTCCGCCAGCACCCCGCTGCTGGAAAACCCGGCGGCGAGCAGGCGGCGGCTTTGCTGCCCGGCGACCAATTCTTCGGCCGCTCTGAGCACCGCGTTGACCGACCCGGGATCGTCATCTTTGCTGGCCGTGAAGGGATTGGGCAGCGATACCCCATCCACCCACCGCCCCATCAGATCGACCAGGCACAAATCGACCCGGTCCCCTTTGATGGCCCCGCCCAGCACATAGCCGCCCTCGCTGTTGATCTCCAGAATCTTCGTGGGCCGGCCCCAGTCACTCTCCATCACCTGCCCGACTTCACGCACCACCTTGGAATGCAGCAGGCTCTTAACGGCATTGCCCACGCCGGCATTGGTCATGCCCGTCAAATCGGTGAGTTGTTTACGCGATAGGCGCTCGTGCTCACGCAGCAGCCTGAGTATTTGGACGGACGAGCGCATTCGATGCTTCCTGCTCGCAGAATGAAACCTGCAGCCTGCGGACCCAGGCATCCTATCGCCAGTATACCCCTGTAATCCACTTAATCAAGCTTAATTTATAAATTAATTTTAATAAGCTAAAGTTTTGTCATATAATACGATTTATAATTGTTAAGACTGTTATTTACAACAGAATACAACAGTACAACATGCTAAATTAATTGCTTGCATAATCCCTGAATCAAGAGTATTATTCTAGCTGCAAAGACGACCTGAGAGATACCGTATCCGCGCATCAGGAGCGGGACAAAGGGCCCTGCAAAGCCGAACTCGAGACTGCCCCAGCCCCGCCCCAGCCGTGGCGCGCGAACTTCGCCCCTGAGGGGCTGAACCAGAGATGCCTGACCGCGTTTATGCCGTCGGGGGCCTTGCATCGTTGCCCTGGGGCGGCCCCAGCCAGGAACCTACCGTGTCAAACCCAACGATTCGTTTCACCGTGTTCACCAAGCCCTGGCGCGAGCCTCTAGCCGAGTTGGCACGCCATGTGCGCAAGCTGGACTTCGATGGCATTGAACTGCCGGTGCGCCCGGGCTTTCAGGTCGAACCTTCGGCCGTGGTTCGCGATCTGCCCGCGGCGGCTCTTCTTCTGGCCGACGAGGGCGTACGCATCGCCAGCGTGGCCGGCGCCGCCGACGAGGCCACGATCGAAGCCTGTGCCTTGGCCCGGATTCCGCTTATCCGGACGCTGGTCAAGATTCCTCCCGGTGGCCAGTACCTGGCCAGCACCGAAGAAGCCCTGCGCCAGATCGAGCGTTTGACGCCTCGCCTCCAACAAGCGGGGGTTTGCCTGGGCATCCAGAATCATTGCTACCGGGAGATCTCCAGCGTGATGGGGCTGCGCGAGTTGGTGCGGCGTTTCGACCCCAACCAGGTGGCGGCGGTGCTGGATGTGGGGCATTGCGGCCTGGCGGGCGAATTGCCGGATCTGGCCCTCGATGCCGTGTGGTCCCATCTGCGTCTGGTGAACTTCAAGAACGCCTGCTGGCAGCTTATCGCCTCCAGCGATGGTGCCCCGGCCCAATACCAATGCGTCTTCACCCCCGGCCGCGAAGGCATGGCCCACTGGCCCACCTTCGCCCGGGAACTGCGGCAACGCGGTTACCGCGGCGACATCTGCCTCACCGCCGAATACAGCGATAGTCGCCAGCCCGGGCAGCCTCGCCGCGAAAGCGACCTGGTCCATTACGCACCGGGCCTCGAATACGACCGCGATCCGCAACGTTTCGAGCAACTCCTGCGCCAAGACCTGGCCTTTGCCCGGTCCCTGTTTGCAATCGCCTGAAAGAGGAAGGTGGCCCATGCCAGATATTGACACGGTACGCATCGGTCTCTTGGGGTGTGGGGCCATGGGCTCGCTGCACGCCCGCTATCTCCTGGCCGGTGATGTGCCCAATGCCCGGCTGGTCGCCATCCAGGATGCCAATCCCCAGCGCCGCACCGCCCTGCACGAGGAGCACGGAGACCGTGTCCGCCTGTTCGACAGCACCGAGGCGCTTTTGACCAGCGGGGCCGTCGACGCCGTCATGATCGCCACCCCCCACTACACCCACCCCGAGCTGGCGATCGCCGCATTCGACCGCGGCCTGCACGTTCTGGTGGAAAAGCCGGCCGGCGTTTACACCCGTCAGGTCCGTCAGATGAACGAGGCGGCGGCCCGCAGCGGAAAGACCTTTGCCATTATGTACATGCAGCGCCTGCGGCCGATCTACGGTCAGTTGCGTGCGCTGGTGAGCCAGGGACAGATCGGCGCACTCAAACGCGTGCAATGGACGGCCACAGGCTGGTATCGCTCCCAGAGCTATTACGATGCCAATCCCTGGCGGGCCACCTGGGCGGGCGAAGGCGGAGGCGTCCTGCTCAATCAATGCACCCATCAACTGGACCTGTGGCAGTGGATCTTCGGGCTGCCCAGCCGGGTCCGGGCGTTTTGCCATTTCGGTCGCTATCACGAAATCGAGGTCGAGGACGACGTCACCGCCTACCTGGAATACGAAGCCGGGCACACCGCGGTCTTCATCGCCAGCACGGGCGAAACGCCCGGCACCGACCGGCTGGAAGTGGTGGGCGACCGCGGCAAGATCGTCCTGGATAACAAGTCCCTGACCTTCTGGGAAACCGGTGTTTCCGAACGGCAGTTCAACCGCACCTACACGGGCGGCTTCGGCGAGCCCGAGTACGCGCGGCGGGAGATCTGCCAGGATCGCTCCGGGGATCCCGCCCACGCCGACATCACACGCAACTGGGTTCAGGCCATCCGCAACGGCATTCCGCTGGTGGCCCCGGGAGTCGAGGGGATCCGCAGCCTGGAGTTGTCCAATGCCATGCTGCTGTCGACCTGGGAGGATGACTGGGTCAGGCTGCCGGTCGACGAAGATCGGTTCTACGCGCTGCTTCAAGAGCGGATCGCTCGCTCCACGGTGCGCAAGAAGTGCAGCCATCGCACGCTCGACGTTGCCCAATCCTACAAGACCCGTCAGGCCTGAGCCCGGCGGCGTGATGTCGCCCAAACAACCCGTGCCCATCCACCGACCCAACGTCCTGTTCATCATCGCCGACCAGCATCGCTGGGACTTTGTGGGCCACGAAAGCGACGGCCGGACTCACACCCCCTGCCTGGAGACCCTGCGCCGGCGCGGGGCCACCTTCCGCTGCGCCTATACCACAGCGCCGCTGTGCTGCCCGGCCAGAGCGGCCCTGGCTTCGGGCCGCTACGGCATGAACAGCGGCTGCTTTACCAACCTGCACCAGTTGCCGGCGGGCACGCCCAGCTTCATTCAGCAGTTCCGTCAGGCCGGGTATCACACCTGCGCCATCGGCAAAACCCACATGGAGATCCATGCCTATGACTCGGATCTGACCGGGCCAGCGCACCGGGCTTATATGGATTCCCTGGGTTGGTCGGAAATCCACGAGACCGCCGGCGGCAACATGTTCACCACCGGCATCCGCTGCAGCTATTCCGATTTCTTGCGCCGGCGCGGGGCTCTGGACGATGTCGTGGGCTTCTATCGCCAGTGGCACTACTTCATGGATGCCGGCCGGCCGGCGGACCATCCTTTTGTGACCCATCCCTGGACCCTCCCCGATGATCTTCAGGAGACGCATTTCCTGGCCGACAGGGCCATCCAGTGGCTGCGCATCTGCGACCCCCGCCAGCCCTTCTTGCTGCACCTGGGCTTTCCCGGGCCGCACTCCCCTACTGAACCCCACCCGCATTTTCTCAGCCTGTACAACGAAACGCAGGAAACCTGGCCCAAGGACGCGCCGGATATCCGCCCGTGGACTCTGGCCGCACGCACCGGCTACCGCGCCTTCATCACCCAGATCGACCATCACGTAGGCCGGGTCCTGCACTGCCTGAAAGAAAGGGGCATGCAGGACAATACGATCATCGTCTATGTCGCCGACCACGGTGAATTGGCGGGAGATCACGGGCTCTACGACAAGACTTCCTTCTTTGAAGGCAGCGTGCGCATCCCCCTGATCATGGCCGGACCGGGTATCGCGGCCGGGCGGGACAGCCGGGCCTTGGTCGAGTTGATCGACCTGGGTAAGACCTTGTGCGACCTGTGCCAGGTGGAGCCGCACCGTCTGGACCAGGGGCACAGTCTGGCTGCCCTGCTGGCCGGCCGCACCGCCACGGCCCGCAGCACGATTTACGCCGAGATGGGCTGCGACCGCATGATCTTCGATGGCCGCTATAAGCTCCTGTGGGGCGAACCCACGGATGACCGGCGTTCCCTGGGTCGCCTGCACCTGGACCGGCCGGTCAACGTCCCCCCGGCTCCTGCACGCCTGTACGACCTTCAGGAAGACCCGGAGGAGTGCCGGAATCTGGCCACGCCGGGGCAGCAGGCGGACCAGGTGCAGCCCCTCCTGGCCAAGCTGCTGGCCCGCATCAACGAGAACATCCAGACGCAGCCGTCTCTCAGCCGCGGGACCTACCGTCCGTTGCAGGTCACGGATACACCCTCCGCGCAAGGAGCTCCCAAGTGACCACCCGCGTTGCACACCCGCATCCCCGTGTAGCTGTCATGCAGATGGGCTATGACCGCTATGGCCCCGAAGGCGGCCACCGCTACACCCTGGAACAGAACGGCACGCTGATGGACCAGTACCTGGGTCAGGCCGGTGATCAAGGTGCCGACCTGGTGATCGCGCCCGAATGCTGGGTGCGGGTGGGCTTGGACAAGATCGATGTGGAGCAGTTGGCGGTGGCCATCCCCGGGGACAACCCGATTTACAACCTCTTCGCCGCCCGCGCCCGCCGGCATCACATGAGCGTGGTGGGCTGGGCCTATGAGCGGGACGGGAAGGACAAATACAACACCGCGTTTGTAATCGGACCCGACGGGAATTATCTGGGCAAATACCGCAAAACCCACCCCGTTCCCGGCGAGGAAACCCAGGGCCAGGGCATCCGTCCCGGCAACGCGTTTCCCGTGTTTGATCTGCCTTTGGGCCGCATTGGCATCATGATCTGCTTTGACAACTATTTCCCGGAAGTGTCGCGCATCCTGGCCGTTAAAGGCGCCCGCCTGATCTGCTATCCGACCATGAACTCCCCGCGGTTGAGCCTGGAAACCCGCGCCGCCGCCCGGGCCATCGACAACGGCTGCTACGTGGCCTGCTCGGTACTCATGGGCTACCGCCTGGGTGAAGGGTCGGCGGCCATCTATGACCCGCGCGGTGAAACCATCGCCGGCAGCGGCTCCCGCGACGGCGTGGTGACGGCCGAAATCGACCTGACCCATCCGTATCCCATGGCCTTCGTGCCCAACAGTGAGACTTGTCCCGGTGCCGACCGCCACCAACTGCTCCTGGCCGCACGCCGGCCTGAGATTTATGGCGAACTCCTGAACCCCGCCCAGCTTGGAACCCCGAATGGGCCTGGAACAAACCCCGGCCCAACCCCGGAGAACCCCAACCGTGCCTGACCCCTCGAACGCCCCGGAAATGATGGCCCCCCTGCTACCGGCCAGCGCCAGCCCGGAACCGTCCGCCGGCGCTGCGGCGATTGGCTTTGCGGCGCTAACCCGAAGTCTGTCCCTGGAAGCGGGGCCATTCTCGGCCACACAGGGACAGCTCCTGATCCGCACAACCCAGGCTCTCTTCACCCTGGACCGCGCCACCAGCGCCAACCCCGGGGCCGATGGTTCGCTGGTCCTGGAATGGCCGGGGCTTCGCGCGCTCATGCGCTGGGATGCCGACCGGGCCATGATGCTGGAACTGACCAATACGGACACTCAGCATCCCGTTCTGGTGCAGGACATCGTGGTCCGCTTCGCACCGGGGGGCTTTGCCTCTCTGGCGACGGCCCCGGCCTACAGCCAGGTGCTGCACAGCCGCGACGCCACCCTGGACACGGGTCGCTCAGGCGTGAAACTCCTGGCCGTGCCGACCCCCTGGAGCAAGGAGATCGCCCCGCCTAGCTACCTGTACACGCTCTATCAGCACGTTGACACCCGGGACGCCCTGCTTCTGGGAGCGCTGCCTCCCTTCGGCAGCAGTTACACCATCTTCCAGACCGTCCACGAATCCGCCCACGGTCACGGCCGATGGGGGCTGGAAATCCGTTACGAGTGCGCCCAGCAGTTGAATCCCGGAGCTTCACTCAAGACCAGTCCGGTGGTGGTGCGCCAGGCCCGCGTCACCCCGGATGCCGAGCCCCTGATGTCGGCCTATGCCCACCTGATGCGCCAGCGCCTCGCCCGGCCGCGCAAGCCCCAGACCCGGGGATGGAATTCCTGGGACTATTACCAGGGCGCGGTGCAGCGCAGCGACATGGATGAGAACACCGTGGCCGCCCGCCGGCTGTTCGGCGATCGTCTGCGCTACATCGTGATTGATGAGGGTTACGAGTGCATGTGGGGCGTCTGGCAAGGCAACTGGAAATTCCCCCAGGGCCTGGCCGACTACTGCCGCTTTGTCAAGAACCAGGGCTATCAGCCGGGCATCTGGTGCGCTCCGCTGATGGTCAACACCTACACCCCGCTGTACCGCGCCCATCCCGACTGGTTCACCAGCAATGCCGACGGTTCGCCGCTGTGGATGGACCTGTCCTACGGCACCATGGCCCATTTGGACATCACCCACCCCCAGGTGCGCACGCACCTGCGGAGCGTCTACGAGCGTTTTGTGGCCGATGGCTTCACTTATTTCAAGTGCGACTTTACCCAGTTGACGCTCAAGGCCCAGCGCTTTCATGACCCGGCCGTCGGCCGGGCCGACCTGATCCGCCTCCTGTTCCAGCTCATCCGCGATTGCATCGGCGATGACCGCTATCTGCTGTCCTGCCTGGCGCCCTATGAGTCGGTCATCGGCATTGCCGATGCCCACCGCATCACCAACGACATTCACCATTACTGGTCCCACGTGCGCAACAACATCATCAACATGTTCCAGCGCCTGTGGATGCAGGGCACCATCGGCAACGCCGATCCGGACTTCGCCATTGTCCGCAGCCCTCAGACCAGCGCCGACCCCTTGCTGCGCCGGCGCACGGCCGTGCGCCCCCTGAGTATGGAGGGATTCTGGTGCCAGGGCCCGGATATGACCCTGGAGGAGGCCCGCATGCTGGGCCTGGCCATCCATCTGACCGGTGGTGAGATGGTCCTGAGCGATGCTCTGGCCCAGCTCAACGATCTGGGGGTGGGCGTGCTGCGGCATCTGCTGGACGCCCCCCCCGTGGCCGGGCGGGCCCGGCTGCTTAACCTGCTGACACCCGGAGCCGAGCTGACCCCCGTGGTCTGCGCCCCCACGGCCGAGGGGTACCTACTGGGCCTGTTCAACCTGAAAGACCACC
>JAJXSS010000151.1 GCA_021784455.1 Planctomycetota bacterium | reverse complement strand
GCGCGATCAAGTCCCCCAAGTGAGTTTCCCGGAAGACCTGCCCATCACCGCCCATCGCGATCAGATCATCGACGCCATCCGCCGCCACCAAGTCCTCATCGTGTGCGGTGACACGGGCTCGGGCAAAAGCACGCAGCTTCCCAAGCTGTGTCTGGCCGCGGGCCGGGGGGTGGCCGGGTACATCGGCCACACGCAGCCGCGGCGCATCGCCGCCCGCTCCATCGCTGCCCGCATCGCCGAGGAACTCCATCAACCCCTGGGCCGGGCCGTGGGCTACAAGGTGCGCTTTGATGACCGCACCCGGCCGGAAACCTTCATCAAAGTGATGACCGATGGCATCCTGCTTTCCGAAACCCAGGAAGATCGCCTGCTGGAGCAATATGACACCCTGATCATCGATGAGGCCCACGAACGCAGCCTCAACATCGATTTTCTTCTGGGCTACCTCAAGCGTCTCTTGCCCCGCCGGCCGGACCTGAGACTCATCATCACCTCCGCCACCATCGACCCCCAGCGGTTTGCCGATTTTTTCGGCCCCCCGCTCCCTTCCGGGGCTCAACGAGAGGTCCGGGGTGAAAGCTGGGCTCTGCCCCCTCTCCCTGGTACCCCAAACAGAGGTCAGGGTGAGGGTTCTTCCACTGATCACCAGCCACTGGCCCCTGACCACTGCCCCCTCATCGAAGTCTCCGGCCGGATGTACCCCGTCGAAACCATCCACCGCCCCATTGAAGACGATACGCTCGATGAAACCGAGGACGACATGGTCGCGGCCATTGTCGCGGCCGTACGCGACATGGTGGCGGAAGGGGCCAGGGACACCCCCGGAAAGGGGTTGGGGGCAAGCAGAGAAGACCCCGACTCGGCCCCCCCTTCTCCGAATGTGAGCCGGGGTGAGTGCGGCGACACCGAATTGTCCCCGCCCCAATTGCCACCCCACGCCTCCGCCTCTGCCAGCCCCTTGCCCCCATCCGGGGGTGCTCCTTGTCCCTTCCCTCCGGGCGACATCCTCGTCTTTCTCCCGGGGGAGCGCGAGATCCGCGATGTTGCCGAGGCCCTTGCCCAGGCCCATCTGCCCGGGCTGGAAATCCTGCCCCTGTACGCCCGGCTCTCGGTGGAGGATCAGATGAGGGTCTTTGCCCCGCGGGCGGCCCGGCGCGTCGTACTGGCCACCAACGTAGCCGAAACCAGCCTCACCGTGCCGCGCATCCGTTTCGTCATCGACACGGGCCTGGCCCGCATCAGCCGCTACAACCCGCGCACCAAGGTGCAGCGTCTGCCCATCGAGCCCATCTCCCAGGCTTCGGCCCGGCAGCGTCTGGGGCGCTGCGGCCGGATCGCCCCCGGAATCTGCCTTCGTCTATATTCCGAGGACGACCTGGCCTCCCGCCCGGCCTTTACCCCGCCGGAAATCCTGCGCACCAACCTGGCCAGCGTCGTGCTCCAGATGCTTTACCTGAACCTGGGCGAGCCGGCCGAGTTCCCCTTCATCGACCCGCCCAGCCGGCGCATGATCCAGGATGGCTACCAGACCCTGGGCGAGATGGGGGCCATCGACACCAAGGGCCGGCTGACCCCCCTGGGGCGGCGTCTGGCGCGTCTGCCCGTCGACCCGCGCATCGGCCGCATGATCCTGGGGGCCCAGGCCGAGCACTGCCTCTCAGAGGTGCTGATCATCGCCGCCGCCCTGGCCGTGCAGGACCCCCGGAATCGCCCGGCCGATCAGCCGGAACAGGCCGACAAGGCCCACGCCGCCTGGCGCGATGAATCCTCCGACTTCCTGACCTACCTCAACCTCTGGCATGACTTCCACCACCGGGTGCGTCACCTCTCCCACAACCAGTTCCGGGGGTGGTGCCACGAACATTTCCTCTCCTACATCCGCCTGCGCGAGTGGCACGATGTTCACAGCCAACTTCTGGAAGTACTTCCCCAGGTCGGGATCCAGGGGGAGGAATTGGCGATTGCGGATTTCGGATTTCAGATTGCCCGTGCCTCCGGCCGCCATTCCGGAGGCCGCCCTGCATCGTCCCCGCAGCACCAAACCCCCACTCCACCCGACCATCCCACCCGCCACGGCGATCGGCGGCCGCCCGCGAAATATGACGCCATCCACCGCGCCCTGCTCACGGGTCTCTTGGCCAACGTGGGCCTCTTCGACCGCGAATCCGGCGAATACATCAATCCGCGCGGCACGCGCTTCCACATCTTCCCGGGCTCGGCCCTGTTTCGAAAACCGCCGCGCTGGGTGGTGGCCGCCGAGATCGTGCAGACTTCGCGGCTGTACGCGCGCACCGTGGCCCGCATCAAGCCCATCTGGATCGAGACACTGGCCCGCCAGATGCTCCAGCGCGACTACCTCTCGCCCTTCTGGGATGAGCGTTCGGCCCGAGTCTTTGGCCTGGAAAAGGTCATGTACCACGGCCTGGTCGTGCAGCCGGGGCGGCAGGTGCCCCTGGGCCCGGTGGACCCGCGCCGGGCCCGCGATGTGTTCATCCAGCAGGGACTCGTGGAAGAAAAATACACCAGCAGCGGCGCTTTCCAGAAGCACAACCGCGATCTGCTGGCCCGTTTTCAGCGGCTGGGAGTGCGTCTGCGCCGCACCCTGGTGGCCGATGACAACCGGCGTTTTGAGTTCTACGACCGGCGCCTGCCCCACAACCTCTACACCGGCCAGCATTTCGAGGCCTGGCGCCAGCAAGCCGAGCGCACGCAGGCAGACCTGCTCCACATGAATCCCCTCGACCTGCTGCTGTCCGAAGCGGCAACGCTCGCGGAAGTAGCCGACCCGGCCTTGGCCGCCCAGTTGTTTCCGGACACCCTGGAAATCCACGGTCTGAAACTGCCGCTGGTCTACGCTTTCGACTCGGCCGACCCGCGCGACGGGTTGACCGTCACCATCCCCCTGCCGGCCCTGGGCCAGGTGGCTCCGGAGGCGTTCGAGTGGCTGGTGCCGGGCCTCGTGCAACCCAAGATTGAGGCCCTGATCCGGGCTCTGCCCAAGTCCATCCGCACCACCTTCGTGCCTGTGCCCCACTTCGCCGCCGAGGCGGCCAGGGCCCTGACCCCCGGGGCGGGGTCTCTGTTGGCCGCCCTGGCGGAGTTTCTTTCCACCCAGTCCGGCTTGACCATTTCGGCCGGGGACTTTCGGCAGGAGGCGGTGCCCCCGCACCTTCTGATGACCTTCCGCATCGTGGATGCTGGAGGCATCGAGGTGGCGGCGGGGAAGAACCTGGCCGCCCTGCAGCGCGATCTGGCGCTCCAGGCGCCCGACAGTCTGGCCGCCCTGGCCCGGGGCCAATATCACCGCCGCGGCATCACGCGCTGGGATTTCGGCGACCTGCCCGAGCAGGTGGAGCTTGCGGCCGCGGGATGCCGCTTTCTGGCTTACCCCACGCTGGTGGACGAGGGCTCCAGCGTCAGCCTGCGCCTGGTTACGCGCCCGGGCATCGCAGCCCGCGCCCTGCGCGCCGGCGTGCGCCGGCTCTT
This sequence comes from Planctomycetota bacterium, assembly GCA_021784455.1. Classification (GTDB taxonomy): domain Bacteria; phylum Planctomycetota; class Phycisphaerae; order Phycisphaerales; family Phycisphaeraceae; genus JAJXSS01. Next base: position 5,546 of record JAJXSS010000151.1, on the reverse strand, counting down.
CCTGCTGGAACTGGCCAGCGACCTTCGACCCCTGATCCACGGGCACCAGGATTTCAACGCCCTGGCCCTGATCTTTGCCCCCGCCGGTTCCTCGGACGACCTGTATGCGGACCTGGCCGGGGCCGTGGTCGAGCGTGTGTTTCTGGAAGGCCAGCCCGGCGGCCCCCTGGTGCGCACGCATATGGAATACGAACTGCGCCTGCGGGCCGGCTGGCTCCGCGTGCCCCCGGCCATTGATGCCTTGATGGCTCAAGTCCGGCCGGTGCTGGAAGCCTGGCAGGCCGTCAATCTGCTGCTCTCCCAAACCACACCTCCCGCCTGGGAGACCTCCGTAGCCGACATCCGCACCCAACTTGCCGCCTTGCTTGCCCGCGGTTTCCTGATGCGAACCCCGGCGGCGCATCTGGTTCACCTGCCGCGTTACCTGAAGGGCATTGGGATCCGCCTGGGCAAGCTGGCCTCCGGGGGCCTCGCCCGCGATATCCAGGCCACGGCCGACCTGAAGCCCTACCTCGAGCGCTGGCAGGAGCGGCAGCTTGCCCACGCCGCCGGCGGCTTGGAAGACCCGGCCCTGGAGGAGTTTGGCTGGATGCTCCAGGAAATGCGGATCTCGCTGTTTGCCCAGGAACTCAAGACCGCCGGCCCCGTCTCCTTCACCCGCCTGGACCGCCAGTGGCAGAAGGTCCAGCCGTAGCGTGAAGGGGCCCGCCTTCCGGATGTAACCGGACTTCAGGTGCGGGGAAGTACCAAGATTTCTGGGGGCCACGGGTCGGCGTCTGGGCAGACCCGTGGTCGGGGGACAAAGAGCACGGGTCTGCCGCCCCTGGAATCAAGACGGGCGACCCATGGCCCCCTGCCCGGAATTCTTGTCACACCTTGTGGGTGGCCATCGCGCCGGGAAACTTGCGTTAGAATCTGCGGCTTGTCCTGTGTCGCAATCCCGCCAGCCCCGCACGAGTGATCCATGGACCTTGCTTATCAGCAGTGCATCAATCCCGACTGCAACGCCACCTATTCTGTGAGCGAAGTGCACGTGGCCTGTGCCCAGTGCGGCGCGCTCCTGGATATCCGCTACGACTGGCAGCGTGTGGCCGTGCCCAAGAGCATGGCGTTTTTCGAGCACCGCTGGATGACCAAGGGCGAAAGCGGGCCGGGCGTTCTGGATTTCTCGGGCGTGTGGCGCTTCCGCGAGTTACTGCCCTTCTACCGCACGGAAAGCGACATTGTCACGGTGGGAGAAGGGCGGACCAACCTGCAGCAGGCCCACCTGCTGGCGCCGCAGATCGGACTCAACAAGGGGCGGCTGTTCCTGCAATATGAAGGGCTGAACCCCTCGGGCTCCTTCAAAGACAACGGCATGACCGCGGCCTTCACCCATGCCAGGATGGTCGGAGCCCGGCGCGTGGCCTGCGCCTCCACCGGCAACACCTCGGCCAGTCTGGCACTGTATGCGGCCCTGTCCCAGATTCCGGGGGTGGTGTTCATCGGGTCGGGCAAGATCGCCTATGGCAAGCTGTCGCAGGCCCTGGACTATGGGGCCCTGACCCTGCAGATTCAGGGGGATTTCGACGCGTGCCTGCGGCGCGTGCGGCAGATCGCGGTGGACCGGCCGGATCTGGGCATCTACCTGATGAACTCGGTGAACCCGTTCCGCCTGGAGGGCCAGAAAGCCATCATGTACCGCGTGCTGGAGGCGATGAACTGGGAGGTGCCCGACTGGATCGTGGTACCGGGGGGGAACCTGGGCAACTGCTCGGCCTTCGGCAAGGCCTTTTCCGAGATGCAGTGCCTGGGTCTGATCAAGAAGGTGCCGCGGCTGGCGGTGATCCAGGCCTCGGGGGCCAACCCCCTGTACGAACTGGTAACACAAAAGGGGCTGAAATGGAACGGCGGGCGGTTCGACCGCAAGCGGGTGGCGGAATATTACGGCCAACTGGATGGGGCGGATGTACACGCCCACACCATCGCCAGTGCCATCGAGATCGGCCGACCGGTAAACCTGCCCAAGGCGCTCAGGTCCCTGGACTTCATGCAGGGGGTGGTGCGGCAGGTGGATGATGAAACCATCCTGGAGCACAAGGCCATGGTGGGGCGTTTCGGCTTCGGCTGCGAACCTGCTTCGGCGGCCTCGGTGGCCGGGGCCCATCTGCTGGTGGAAGAGGGCCTCATTGGCCGCGATGAACGCGTGGTCTGCATCCTCACCGGGCATCTTCTGAAGGACCCCGATGCCACGGTGAAGTACCACACGGGGGTGGACATGAAGGCGGTGCAGGAAAAAGCCCCGCGGCAGGAGCCCAAGGGCCGCCTGGCCTGCCGGCCGGTACCGGTGCCCGACGATCTGGAAGCCGTGGTGCGGGCGCTCCAGTAGGTTCGGCGCTGGCCGAACTTCAGAGCGCAAAGAAAACCCCCGAGCAGGGTCGGGGGTGAGAAGGTCTGGGGGTGAAGCGGGCCAGAGCCGTCCAGCCGGGGCTTAGGCCGCCTTGGAGCCGGCCTTCTTGGCGTGGGCCAGACGGGCCGTCAGGCGGGATTTATAGCGGGCGGCCGCGTGCTTGTGGATCGTGCCTTTGGCGGCGATCTGGTCGATCGCTTTGTACAGCTTGGGCAGATCCTTTTCGGCCTGGTCCACCTTGCCGGTCTGCACGGCCGAGACAAAATCCTTCATAACGGATTTCAGGCCCGCCGCCCGGCGGCGATTGCGCAGGCGGTTCTTGAGATTCTGGCGAATGCGCTTCTTGGCGGACAACGAGTGGGCCATGGGTAAAATCCACACCTTAGGGGTTCAAGCGAGCCCGATATTATGGCCGAGCGGGCCGCGGCTTGCAAGCCGGCCGCCGCTTTCTTTTCCGGGGGGCCGGAATCCGGAGGGGGCTAATCCTGTACCACGCCTGGCCGGGACCATGGGGGCTTGCTCTTGGGTGTTTGTTTCGCAGTCGGCATTGGTAGATTGGTTATTCCTTGCCAGCCCCTGACCCCCCCCTCCAGACCCGCCCCTCTTTATACTGGAAGCCCAGCATCGGTGTCATCCGAAGGCCTTTCCCGGCCCAGCCGCCCGGGCTCCGACCATCGCCACCCGGCCCGACGCATCATCGCCGATCCTGGCCCCTCGGAAACATCCGCAAGGAGCACGCATGAAGATCGTGGCCATTCTCGGTACCCCGCATGGCTCCCGTGGCGCCACGGGACAGCTTCTGGGCAAGGTGATCGAGCCGCTGCCCGCGGCAGGCGCGCAGATCGAGTTGTTCGAGGTCCACAAGATGCACCTGGAACCTTGCCGCGGATGCAGCGCCTGCCACAAAACCGGCCACTGCATCATCCACGATGATTTTGGCCCCATCCGGGAGGCCATGCTGGCGGCCCAGGGCGTGATCCTGGCCAGCCCCAACTACATCTTCAACGTTTCCGCCCAGCTCAAGACCTTCCTCGACCGCTGTTCCTGTCCCATCCACTGCCAGGCCCTGGAAGGCCGCTACGGTGCCGCGGTCGTGACTTCCGGCGGCACGGGCGGCGAGGAGGTTGCCCACTATCTGAACCGGGTGCTGCGCGCCCTGGGCTGCTGGACCGTGGGCAGCGTGGTGGCCGAAACCTGGATGCTGCAGCAGCCGCCCAGCGCCGCATCCCTCTTCGCCCAGGCCGGCCAACTGGGCCAGCGCCTGCTCACCGCCATCCGCAACCACCCAGTCTTCCCCGAGCAGACCGAAGAACGACGCGTCTTCTATCAACGCATGCAGACACTCGTTACGAGCTGCCGGGACGAGTGGCCGTACGAGTACGCCTACTGGCAATCCCGCGGAAGATTGTGATGCTCTCCATCAGCCCCCGCCGCCCCACCTCGTGCTTCCTATAATCCGCGCGCCGGCCTTCGCACCGCTCTCCCAGGAGATCCGCCCCATGCACTTGCCCGCCTTGCTCAGCACGCTGATGCTCCTGCCCTGCGCTGCCGCGGCCGATTCCACCCCGGCCGATGCTGTCACCACCCGCACCGTCGCGTACCAGGCCGGCGCTACCACCCTCAAGGGCTACCTGGCCCTGCCGGCCGGCCCGGCCGCCGGGCCGCGCCCCGCCGTGCTGGTCGTGCCCGAATGGTGGGGGCTCAACGACTACGCCCGCCGCCGCACCCGCGAGCTGGCCCAGCTCGGCTACGTGGGCTTCGCCGTCGATATGTACGGCGATGGCCGCACCACCACCGACCCCAAACAGGCCGCGGCCTGGGCCGGCCAGATCCGCTCCGACCGCCACCTGATGCTCGCCCGCATCCAAGCCGCCCTGGACAGCGTCCGCAAGCTTTCGGGGGAGATTCCGGGGGAGATTCCGGGGGTGGACCCCCAGCGCCTGGCCATCATCGGCTACTGCTTCGGCGGCGGCGTGGCCCTGGAAACCGCCCGCAGCGGCGCCGACATCAGGGCCGTCATCAGCTTTCACGGCTCCCTGGCCACGCAGCACCCTGCGCAGCCCGGCACCCTCAAGGCCAGCATCCTGGTGTGCAACGGCGCCGAAGATGCCTCCGTCTCCCCCCAGGCCATCACCGACTTCACCAACGAAATGCGCCACGCCGGGGCCGACTGGGAGTTCATCCAATTCGGCCAGGCGGTCCACGCCTTCACCAACCCCGATGCCGACAAGGTGGGCCTGCCCAATGTCCGCTACAACAAGCTGGCCGATGCACGCTCCTGGGCCGCCATGAAATTCTTCCTCGCCCAGACCCTCCGCTAACTCCCCTCCATCCTCGATTACTCGCTGGCTTGATCGCCCGACCGCTTGATGGCTTAACCGCTCTTTGCCCCTTTTGCCCCCCGCCGCCTCCCCCGGTAAGATGACCGTTTTCACCCCTGATCCTTCGGAGCATCCCGTGCAGGCTGTGATTTCGATCGCCATCTTCATGCTCTTTGGCCTGGGATTCGTCCTGGTCAACCTGCTGATGGGCAAGGTTGTCCGGCCCTCCCTGCCTTCGCCTCAGAAGCGCACCATCTACGAGTGCGGCGAGCCCACCGTCGGGCCCGGCTGGGTCCAGTTCGATCTGCGCTTTTACATCGTGGCCCTGTTCTACCTCGTGTTCGATGTCGAAGTGGCCCTGATCTACCCCTGGGCCGTCATCTACCGCGAAATCCCGGCCGCGGCCCTGGTGCTGGGCCTGCCCTTCCTGGCCCTGGTCATCATCGGGTTCGCTTATGAGTGGTACTCGGGCAGCCTGGACTGGGTACGCAGCAGTTTTAACACCTCCGTGCCCTTCACCGCCCCACCGCAGGCCCCCGGAAGCCCCCCCGCCGCCGGGAAGGACCTCGGCACCCTGGCACGGATCGACCCCGAAGTTCTCGAAAGCCGTCGCTGACCAATTAGTTCAAAGGGCAAAATTCAAAGTGCAAGATGAATGAGCCTCGGAAGCGGCGGCCCAAACATTCCACGCGTGCCCGCGCCCGCAGACTCTGAACTTTGAATGTTGCACCTTGTGTTTTGAACTCCCTCCCCGAGGTCATTATGTCTGATCGCTACAACGCCGTGCTTCTGTTTGGCGCACCGGGTGTCGGCAAAGGCACCCAGGGCAAGATCCT
>JAJXSS010000150.1 GCA_021784455.1 Planctomycetota bacterium | reverse complement strand
AGCAAGCTGAGCCTGCCCGTCAAACGCCGCAAGGCTGGCTGGGACGACGCCTACCTCCTTAAACTGCTGGCAGGGGGAATTTAGATGCGGTGGCCCTGCGGTTCTTCCGACCACCGGATGCCGGGTCGCTTGCGGCACGGCAGCCCGGGCTAAGATCGTGAGAGCCGCCACCGCGTCTTGTTCGGAAAGTGACCCGCATTCCCCCGGCCCCCCGGCCCCCCGGCCCCCCGGCCCCCCGGCCGGCCGCGACGCCGGTGGATGGCGGATGGTGGGCGAAACGCTACACTCCAGGGGCTGCGCCGGACACGAGTGCCGGGTGCGGCCGTCAGCCATGCGGAAAATCTGGAGCAAAATTGAGCGCAGCCTCACCGCCCCCATCGAAGGTCCCGGGTGGGCCATGCTGGTGGCGGCGGCCATCGTGGGAGCGCTGGCGGGGCTGGTGGCGGTGGTGTTCGACAGCCTGGTGCGGCTGAGCGAATCCTTTTTCTTCGGCAGCATCGCCCATCACACGTTTACCGGCTGGAAGATCCTGTTTTTGCTGCCCTTGCCGGCCCTGGGCGGCCTGGGCGTGGGCCTGTTCACGGTGTACGTGGCCCGGGCCAAGCCGGGACACGGGATTCCCGATGTCGTGGAGGCCCTGGCCCGGGACCCGGCATCGTTACGGGGGCGCACGGGGCTGTACAAGATGATCACGGCGTCGCTGACCATCGGCTCGGGCGGGTCGGCCGGTCAAGAGGGGCCGATCGTGCAGATCGGGGCGGTGGTGGGGGCGGTGGTGACGCGACTGATCACGGTGAACCGCGAGTCGCGCAACACGCTGGTGGCCTGCGGGGCGGCGGCGGGGCTGGCGGCGATCTTCAACGCCCCGCTGGCGGGGTTTGTGTTCGTGCTGGAGATCATCCTGCGCGATTTTTCGTTGCGGCGCTCGATGCCGGTGGTGGTGGCGGCGGTGATGGGGGTGGCGACCTGCCGCCTGTTCCACCCGGACACGCCGATCTTCGCCGTGCCGACGGCCCTGCACAATTATCCCTTTGCCTACCACAAGATCGTGCCGTTCATCGTCCTGGGGCTGTTGTGCGGGGTGATGGGGTACGCCTTCACGGCGTCGTACCACTGGTTTGAGCACAAGTGGAGCAAATTGCCCGTGCATCCGGCCCTGCGGCCGGCGCTGGGCGGGGTGGTGCTGGGGGTGATGGGGATCATCTTCGTGCTGGGATTCGGGCTGGGCCAGGGCAGCTACGAGCCGCCGGTGTTTTTCGCCAACGGCTATCCGGTGATTCACTGGCTGTTCGACCCCCGGACCTACGTGTTTCATGGAGGCACGGCGACGACCCAGGCGGCCAGCCAGTCGTGGGGGCTGTTCCTGGCCTTTCTGCTGGCGGCCTTGGTGTGCAAGGTGGTGGGCACGAGCATGACCCTGGGCTCAGGGGGCTCGGGGGGGCTGTTTGCCCCCAGCCTGTTCATGGGGGCGACGCTGGGAGGAGCGCTGGGCATGGTGGTTCAGCTCATTCCGGGCTTTCACGATGTGACGCCGGCCAACTTTGCGGTGGTGGGCATGGCCGGCGTGCTGGCCGGGGCGGTACACTGCCCGATGACCTCGTTCCTGCTGGTCTTCGAAATCACCAGCGATTACCGCCTGATCCTGCCGGCCATGCTGGTGGCCGTGCTGGCCACGTCGATCTCCAAGCTGTTCACCCAGGACAGCATCTACACCATCACGCTGCGCGAGCACGGGGTCAAGATGGGGGCCTCGACCTACATGGCGGTGCTGCGGCGCATCGAGGTGGCGGCCACGGCTTTGGCCCCGGCGGTGATCGTGCACCCGCAGGACCCGGCCGAGCGGCTGGTGGATCTGTCCGAGAAGCACAACACCTGGGATTTCGTGGTGTGCGACGACCAGGGTCACTACGCGGGGCTGGTGCTGGGGGACGACCTGCGGCCGGTGCTGGTGGAGCGCGAGGCGCTGCCGGTCTTGATCGTGGGCGAACTGATGCGGCGGGATGTGCCGCCGGTGTCGGCCAAAGAAACGCTGGAAGACGCTCTGGAGAAGTTCACGCGCCATGATGCCTCGTGCCTGGCCGTGGTGGACGGGCAGGACAACGTGGTGGGCACGGTCACCCGGGCCAAGCTCATGCGCCAGTCGCTGCAGGCCCTGGAGGCGGAGGAGTAAACGGCCGTCGGGCGTTCAACGTTCAAAGGGCAGGGTTCAAGGTGGCCGATCCGGCCCTCTTCCAGATGGCACCCTGCCTTTTGCGCTCTGGACTCTGCCGGTCATGGCCCAGCGGAGCCCGCTGATGCGGGGCGGACCCTTGGCCCTTTGCTCGGAGTTTCATCGTGGTACGCCAAGCGGTGCTACGCCAGGGATCGAGATACGGGCCGGCCTCGCGCCTCAGCGGGCAGCGGGCCTATGAGGCGGTGTTTGCCGGCCGGCAGCGCCAGAATCTGGGGCCGCTGACGCTGTGGCTCAAGGCCAACGCGCTGGGGCACCACCGGCTGGGGCTGTCGGTGTCGCGGCGGGTGGGCATGGCGGTGGTACGCAACCGGCTGAAGCGGCGCCTGCGCGAGGCCTTTCGCTTGGGGCACCGGGCCTGGCCGGGAGCATATGATCTGGTGGTGGTGGTGCACCCCCACGCGGGGCTCAAGCCCGCCGAATACGGGGAACTGCTGGGTAACGCTGTGCGCGAGGCCCACCGGCGCGACCAGCGCCGAACGGGAGCAGGATGAATTCCCGTTGCGGAGGGGCACTTGGTAAGGGTGATCTGGGCCATGGTTTCCCGCCTGTTCATTTTCCTGGTGCTGGTTTACCGGGCCACCCTGGGCCGGTTGCTGGGGGGGCAGTGCCGCTACATTCCCTCGTGCAGCCAGTACATGATTGATGCCATCGGCAAATACGGCCCGTGGCGGGGCGCCTGGCGCGGGCTCAAGCGCATCGCGCGCTGCCACCCCTGGGGCGGTTCGGGATATGATCCGGCGTAAAGGGGAAAGCCCATGTCCTTCGCGATACGTCTGCAACTGATGTGGCGCTACACGGTGGACCTGGTGCGCCACTGCGCCCTGGAGCTGCGCTACGACCGGGCTCCGGAGATGGCCGCGGCCTTGACCTACCGCACCATCTTCAGCCTGATCCCGCTGTTCATCCTGACCCTGCTGGTGTTCAACGCCTTCGGCGGGTTCAAGGCGGTGGCGCCGGACCTGTTGGACACCGTGCTGCACCAGGTGGGAGTGAGCGACCTGGCCCTGCCCGCCCCCGGAACTACCCCCGCCCCCGGAACTACCCCCGCCTCCGGAAGTACCCCCGGAACCGTGGGGCCCCCGCCAAGCGCCGCCACAGTGCCGGCGGCTGGCGGGCATCACCGCGGGCACGTGGCGGGTTCTGAGCCGGCGGCCACGGGCCCGGCCGCCCCGGCCGAAGACGCCCAGGCCACCCGCCAGGTGTTGCAGGACTGGATCACGCACCTGACCACCACCGCCCAGCACAAGATCAGCTTCAAGAGCGTGGGGGCGGTGGGCCTGGTGCTGTTGATCTGGGCGGCCCTGGCCCTGTTGATCACGGTGGAGAATTGCTTCAACCGCATTTACGACTGTCCGCGCGGGCGGGCCTGGCACCTGCGCATCACCATCTACTGGGCGGTGGTCACGTTGGGGCCGGTGCTGATTTTTGCCGGCCTGTACCTGACCACCGTGGTCACGAGCATGGCCCGGAAGATCGCGTATGTGGGGCCCTTACTGAGCTTCCTGAGCACCTTCGCCTCGCTTTTGACCAGTTGGCTGCTGCTGTATCTGATGTACAGCCTGATGCCCAACACCCGGGTGCAGCGGCGGGCGGCCGTGATCGGCAGCCTGGTCACGGCCATGCTCTACGAGACGGGCAAAGTGGGCTTTCAGCTCTACGTGGCCAAGGCGGTGCCTTACTCGAAGCTGTACGGCTCCATGGGTCTGGTGCCGCTGTTCCTGTTCTGGATCTACCTGACGTGGCTGATTGTGCTGTTCGGGCTGGAACTGACGCACGCCCTGCAGGTGATGAAGGGGCGGCAGTTCAAGCACATGGTTCACCAGGAGCACCGGCCGACCCTGAGCGATCCGCAGTGGGTGGTACCGGTGGCGGCCCGCATCGCCCAGGGGTTTGGCCGGGGCGAGGTGCTGGGCAACGACGAACTGGCGAATGATCTGGGGCTGCCGGTGGCGGCCGTGCAGGAGCTGACGGCGCGGCTGGAGGCGGCGGGGCTGATCCACCGGGTGAACAGCGGGGGTCAGGCGGGGGGCTTTGCCCTGTCGCGGCCGCCCAACCAGATTCCCCTGACCCGGCTGCTGGACCTGGCCCAGACTTTGACGCAGCGCCCGGCGGATCGGCAGGCCCAGGCCGGCTGGAAATGCCTGAAGGAAATGGCCCAGGCCCAGCAGGTGGCGGCGGGGCAGTCCACCCTGGCCGACTTGGCGGCGTGACCCCCGGCATTTCGCCCCGGCATTTCGCCCCGGAATTTTTCGTGACCTCCGGAATTCCTCCATTCGGGGAGGCTCGGTCAAGCAACCCCCCCAGCGCTACCCGAGGGATCTCCGGCCCGAAACGGACAGCCGTGGGCCGTAGGTCAGGGCATCGCCAAGTCTTGCGAAGGATTCCTTACCGCGTCCGTATCGACAACTTTGTGTCGATGCTCAGGTTCCTATCTGGAAAATTTGTGAATAACTCGTGAGTAATGGCTTCTTAAATACCATACTTTATAGAATTAATTTATTTATTATTGTTTATATGGCATGATATAAACATTCATATATTATATCATGCTGAAATTATACCTCTGCTCCCGACGAGAATTGTCGGCCTTGCAATCTGTCGTGTACTGATTACAATTCCATTGTTCGCGGTGCACGTGACTGACTGCGAACTCAACTTTGCCCCCGGAAGGGCTCGGTACGGCTTCGGCCTACCGGGCCTTTTTTATTTTCCGCCCGCCGGGCTCGTCGCGAGAAGGTGCGGAGTTCGTGGGGCCGGGGCGGCTATGATGGGTGGCAGTGCCGGTCCGGAGCCAGTCGGGGGAGCAGCCAGGGAGACCCTCATGTTGCGCGCGGTTCTTGCGGCGGCGGTCATGGCCGGTCTGTTTTTAGCCCGGGCCGCGCTGGCCCAGGCACCCTCGCCCGTCACCCAGCCCGCTACGGCCCCGGCGGCGGGGATGCTGGCCCTGCCGTATATCACCATCGACCGGGCTCACCACTGGGTAGACATTCAGGCCAAGGTGTGCGGGCGCGATGCCGACTGGCTGGAACTGTTGCTGTGCACGCCCAACACCCGGGAATACGAGTCGGTGCTGGTCACCAAGGCCAAGCCCAGCCACGTGGAATTGGCGCTGCTGATTCTGGGCCTCCAATCGGGCGCCCCCGTGCGGATCCAATGGGCGGGACAGGTCTCCAGGGAACTTCCCGCCCGGGGGCCGCGGATCAACGTCTCGCTGATCTACCGGAAGGAGGGTAAGAAGGTGGAGGTGCCGGCCACGCACTGGCTGAGGGATCAGAAGGCCAAGCGACCGGCCACTCCGCAAACCTGGATCTTTGCCGGATCAGGGTTTACGAACGTGAACGGCAAGCGGGCCTTCGCGGCCGATCTCAGCGGCAATCTCATCACGCTGGTCAACTTTGGCGACGACGTGCTGGTGCTGCCCCACAGCCTGTCCAACTACAACGGGGAGTTCCCCTGGGGCCCCAACACGCCCGCGATTCCGCCCGTGGGCACCCCCGTCATCGTGCGTTTGTCTCCGGCTGTGGTCCCGGCGGGCTCCTCAGCGGCCACCCGCCCGGCGCACGCCAGGTAAATAGGGCGGGGCGCGGTCCGGGGCCTTCCAAGCCAGGGGCGATTATTTCAGATACGGCGCAATGCTCGTCATTGGCCAGGTCGGCGTCGGCGCCTTCTGGATGGCCAGGATGGCCTGACGCACATCGTGGGCGGCTGCGGCCTGATGGTAATGGCTGGCCAGGTAATCCGCGGCCTGTTCGAGCTCGGGGATCTTGGCCCTGGCATAGCCCCCGTACTGCTCGACGATGAGTTTGAGCACGGTTTGCGTGCGGGCGGGGGCGCCATGGGGCTTCTGATTGGTCAGGTACCACACGGCCGTGTCCAGGCCCTCCTGGGTGTGATGCTTGGCCATGAGCTGAAGGCCGGCCAGTTGGACGCCGTCGGCGAACATGATGTCCCCCGGGGCAAGCTGGCGGGTGGCGCGGTAGATGTCCTTCCAGAGTTGCTGGAGCTCCTTGTCGGTGAGCTTGTCGTAAACGGCGGCCACGCAACTTCGGCTGGCTCCGAACTCCACCTTCAGAAGCTCGCGGACGGCCGTGACCAGCACTTCGCTGTCCACCTGCGATACGCCCCTGCCCTGGCGGGCGACGGACTTGATCCGGGTCGCGTTGCCGGAATAGAAGAGGTAATAGGCCAGTTCATTCTGCATGCGGGCGGACAGATGCCCGGGGTAATCCGGGGCGGCCATCTTGAGCATCACAGGCAGGGCGCGGCTGGCGAGCGTGGAAAGCCCCATGGCCTGGTCGTAAGAGCTGAAAGCCCGCAGGGCGAAGAAAACCATGGTTTCATCCGACGAGTGCAGCCCTTGGGCGATGATTGCGTCCGCGGCCGGGATGGAACCGCGGCCGGCAAAGCGCAGCCCCTCGCAGGCCCCGTAACGGGCGTAACGATTGGGGCTGTCGAGCATGGCGATCAGTTGCGGCACCACGTTGTCGGGTTTGGTCGCCAGGGCCCGGGCCGCACGGTCGCGGACGGCCGGGGACCAGTCCCCGAGCTTGGCCAGCAACTCGCGGGTCGGCAGGTCTTGGTATTGCTTGGGGGTCAACGCCCCGGCATCCAGGGCCTGGGCCAGGTCCTGGCTCGGGAGGTTCTTGGCCGGACGGCCCTTGCCGGTGATGTAGAGCTTTTTCAGGGGCAGGCAGTAGGCCAGCAGGCGGGCGCCCGTGCAATCCCAGTTGAAGTACTGGTTCTCGCCGCTCGCCTTGTTCGGCATGCCCGGCTTACCCTGGTAGATGAACGCGCCATCCCGGCGGCGTTCGAGATCGAAGAACCACTCCAGCCGGGACATGAAGGCGGAAGCCGCCGCGTCGCCGCCGCAGGCGGCGCCCAGGGGGCCCCAGAGGAAGCTGAAGTAGTTGCCGGTGTGTCCGGGCTCGCGTTCGTTGTAGGAGGCGAGGGTCATCCTGGTGAAGAAGGTGGCGGCCTTCGGATCGCCCATCAGATCAAACATCACCGCGGCCAGAGAACTCTTGCCATTGTCATCATGGGCCTGTTCTTCGGGGGAGTGATCGCCGTAGGGAATCGCGCCTTTATCGACGTAGAACCGGAAGAAATCCCCCCCGCGTTTGAGAGCCAGGGTGATGGGCGCGTTGTGGATGCCGCACTTGGTGGCCAGGGCCAGGGAGATCATGCAGGGCAGGCCGGCCTGGTTGAGCGCGCCGTAGCCGGGGGTAACCCCGTAGAGCGGGCCGTCCGACATGGGATAGGGCACGCACATGCTGTGGCCCCAGTTCCCCATATGGGACTGGCCCAGGGCGATCTTGGTCGAGTACTCGCGGATGGCCGGCAGCACGGAGGCGTCCTTCGTGGCCAGGTAGTATTCGGTCAGGAAGAGATTGTGGTAACCCCAGTGCCATGTTTCCATGGCCTGGCGGAATTGCAGATCATGGCCCAGGGCGGCGATCTTGCGGGCATGCGCGCGCACCAGAGGCATGACCTCGGCGCGGCCCGTCGCCAGCAGGCCCAGGGCATCGACATCGTCCGAAACTCCCTCGCCCAGGCCCTTCTGCAGCAGGTGCCGGACCGCATCGTCGACGATCTCCCGGGTCTTGGGACAGTCTAACGGGGTCGTGGCGCTGTAATCGCCCATGACCCTGAGCGTCAGCGTGGCGGTGCGGGTCTGTCCGGAGTTCCAGACCTTCAGGACGAGCTGGCCGGCCTTTTCGGTCGTTTCGGATTCGGTCAGGGCGTGCGCGAACTCCTTGCGGGCATCGTGCTGGAAATCACGGCCGTTGGCCCCCAGGATCACATCCCCCACCTGCAGCACGCCGTCGGCGGCCGACCCCTTCTCGATCTGGGTGATCAGGATCTGCCGTGAGCCTTCGGTGGACTGGTGGGGAATCGCCCAGATCCAGCCCTTGGCCCCGGTGGTGCCCAGGTTCCAACTCATCTGGGTGAGATCGGCATGGCCGCCGCGGGTGAGGTCCGGGATGTCCGGTTTCCCGTCGAAGGTGAGGGTGATCGTCTGCGTGACGCCCTGGCGCCAGCGGGTGAAGGTCAACGTGCCGTTTTGTTCCTGCACCGTTTCGGCGAGCATCTTGAAGGCACTGAGCGGATCGTGCTTCATGGGCGCGCCCTGAAGGGCCACGATCACGTCGCCGGCCTGAAAGGGTTCCCCCTTCAGCCGTCCCGCCGGGGCATGCACAACGTAAAGGCACGGCACGCCGTTGCGGGGCTTGAGGGCGCGCCCGCGCACTTGAAAGATGCCCATGAATCGCCCCTTCACATCGTCGTCGGCAAAGTCGTTCGCCGAGGGCACAAAGCCCGCGGGGATAAGGGCTTCGACCTTCGGGGTCGATGCGCCCCGGGCCGCCTCCGCCGCCGCGAGGAAACAGGACGCGAGCACCAGACCCTCCAGCAGCCGCACCAGGGTTCTTGCGTTCATGGCAAAATGATCCCTTAGAAAGAAGAATGACCGTGAAGAGAAACGGTCCACTGTGAATACGGGAAAGACCCGGTTGAACCACGATCAGGGCAGTCCTGGAGACTTCGTCACAACCCCTTCATGGTCACTTCGCCTGCCCTTGGTCTGGTCGCATCTGGTCCAGATTATCGTCCTTGCGCCCCTTGCCGACAAGCGCGGCCGGTGGGGCTTTGGTGTGCTCCCGCGCCCGGGGGGCCCAAGCGCTGAGGCGATCGGCGCGCGGTGGTGGATATGATGAGGGGCAGAGCCGACGTCGCGTTGGCCGGGGGGGGGTCGGCCAGGGAACTCATCATGCTCCGAGCCGTCTTTTTTGCCGCCGCCATGGCC
>JAJXSS010000149.1:3040-9050 GCA_021784455.1 Planctomycetota bacterium | reverse complement strand
GCGCGCTCGCCAGGCCCTCGCCCAACTCGGCCACGCCGATGTGGACCCCAACGCTCGCGTATCGGGCCTGGCCCCGGGCACGCAGCAGATTATTGAGATCGCCCGGGCCCTGGTCACGTTCACAGCGCTGGCCGACACCACCCCCGGAAAACCGGCTTCCGGGGGTCCCGCCGAGTCCGGGGGCCTCGCGGGCTCCAGGAATTCCGGGGGCGGGGGTGGAGTGATTGTGCTGGATGAACCCACCAGCAGTCTGGCCCTGGCCGATGTCGAGCGCCTGTTTGCCGTGGTGCGCCGCCTGAAAGCTCAGGGCCACGCCATCATCTACATCTCCCATTTTCTGGAGGAGGTGTTGCGCATCGCCGACCGCTACTTGGTCCTGCGCGATGGCCGCCACGTGGGCGGCGGCTCGGTGGCCGGCGCCACTCCCCGGCACCTCGTCGATCTGATGGTGGGCACCCGTCTGCAGGAACTGTACCCCCGCTCCCCCCGGAGGGCGGGCGCCGTAGTGCTGGAACTGGCCGATGTGGCCGGCCGGCACAAGCCGCATCATGCCACGCTGACACTGCATCGCGGACAGGTCCTGGGCCTGGCCGGTCTGGTGGGGGCCGGACGCACGGAACTGCTGCGGGCCATCTTCGGCCTCGATCCCGTCCGCTGCGGAAAAGTCCGTATCGCCGGTTACACCGGCGCCGCGGTTCCGCGCCGGCGCATGCGCCAGGGGGTGGGTTTCTTGAGTGAAGACCGCAAAGCGGAAGGCCTGGCCATCGGCCGCAGCCTCGAGGAAAACCTGACCCTGGCCCGGCTGCCCCTGTTTCTATCCCCGGCCCGGCAGGCCACCGCGGCCGGACGTTGGATCGGCAAGCTGGCCATCAAATGTTCCTCACCCGGCCAGCGGGTCATGGATCTTTCCGGAGGCAACCAGCAGAAGGTCGCCCTGGCCCGCCTCCTGCACCAGAATGCCGACATCCTGCTTCTGGATGAGCCCACACGCGGTGTGGATGTGGGCGCCAAGGCTCAGATTTACCGCCTGATCGACGAACTGGCCACCGGCGGCCGGGCGGTGCTGATGGTTTCCAGCTACCTGCCCGAACTGCTGGGCGTGTGCGACCAGATCGCGGTCATGAGCCGGGGTGTGCTGGGGCCGGCTCGGCCGGTGGACCAGTGGAACGAGGCTTCCCTCCTTCTGGAAGCCACAGGGAAAGGAGCCCCATGAACCAGTCCGATCTGGCGCTTACCCGTCCGTCCACGCCCGGCCTGCCGACTGCCACCTGGCAGGCGATACCGTCCTGGCTGGGCACGCTGGCAGCCCTGGTCCTGATCTTCCTCTATTTCGCCATCGCGGCCCCGCCGGAATTCCGCAGCCAGTCCAACATCGAACTCATCGCCCGGCAAAGCGCCATCATCGGCACCCTGGCCTTGGGCATGACCATGGTCATGATCCTGGGCGGCATCGACCTGTCCGTGGGCTCGGTGGTGGCCCTGGGTACGGTGGTGGTGGCGGGGGTGCTGGCGGTGGGCGCTCCGCCCGGCGGCCTGATGGACCGCTACCCCGTGCTCTGGCCCTGGGTGGCGGTGGCGGCCGGCATCCTGGCCGGGGCCCTGTGCGGCCTGGTCAACGGCATCCTGATTGCCGGGCTCAACATCATGCCCTTCATCGTCACTCTGGGCATGTACCTCATCGCCCGCGGCGTGGCTAAGGGGCTGGCCCATGAAACGCTGGTGAACGCTCCGCCCTCCTGGCTGGACAACCTTCTGGCCGTGGAGCCGGGCCAGCGCTGGTTCCTGGCGCCCGTGGTATGGGCGGCCATCGCGGGCGGGCTGGGCCTGATCGGGCTGGGGCGGCGCGTGGCGGCGCGCCGGCAGGCCGCCTGGGCGACCCGCCCAGGCTTCTTGTGGACCTGGCGGGCGGTTCTCCTCGCCGCGGCGGCCGCTGGCATCATCCAGGCCCATGTGGCTTTCCCCGCGGGGGTACAGACCATGCTGGGCCTGGCCATCGCCGTAGCGGCGCTCTTGCGCTACACACGCTTTGGCCGGCATACCTTTGCCATCGGTTCCAACGAGGCCACCGCCCGCCTCTGCGGTGTGGCCGTTCGACGTCTTAAAATTATTCATTACACGCTGCTGGGAGCGTTTGCCGGCTTGGCCGGGGTGCTCCTGTTCTCACGCTTGTCGGTAGGGGACCCCACCACGGCCGCAGGCATGGAACTGGATGTCATCGCCGCCGTGGTGATCGGCGGAGCCTCCCTGACCGGCGGCGAAGGTTCGGTCTTTGGCTCGCTGCTGGGCGCCTTGATCATGAACGTGATCCGCACCGGCTACACCCAGATGGGCAAGCCCAACTGGCAGCAGGAAATCCTGACCGGGGCGATTATCGTGGCCGCCGTGGCGTTCGACCGGCTGCGGCATCGAAAAAACTGAGTCGGCAGGGCACCCTTGGCGGCTTGGCGCTTCAGCTTACTTGCGGGGAATCTTCCCCAGGACTCCGATGGCGGCCACCACCAGCACCCACGCGGGGAAGATGGCCACCCCCGGAAGGGCCTCGGCGATCAGGCCCGGCAGCAGCACCCAGTGCCAGCCCAGGATCATGTAGAGCAGCCCGGCTGTGGCCAGGTCTACGCCCATTTGCATGGGCGGGATGAACTCGGTGCCGATGGACAGCACATCCGAAGCCGCCGCCACCAGAAAAGCCAGCATCAGCCGCGACCGCGGGATGCCCTGGGCCTTACGCGCCGGCGGGAGTTCCGGGGCCGCATCTGGGGCGGTTTCCCAGCGCAATTCCCGGGGCGCATCCGGGGGCGATTCCGGGGGCGATTCCGGGGGCGGAATGCGGGTGGCGACGACGGGCGTGGGCCTATCCGTGGGCGGCATCATCAAACTCGACGTTCAGAGTCACTCCCGGCCTCAGCGCCGGGCCCAGCAGTTCCATCAACCGTCCGGTCAGCAGCTTGCGGGCGTTGGCCCTTGCCTGGGCCAGCAGCAGCGGATGCTCGGCCTCTTCGATCACCCGGGGACGCAGGTCCTTGGCCGCCTCCTCCCGCAGGAACGTGCCGCGCAGGCGGTCGATCTGCGACCAGCCCGTGTCTTCGCGCTGGAAGAAGATCTTAGATGGGTCCGACTGCACGGACACCATGTCCGTATCCAGCACCGGCGGTGGCACGTGCAGGGTGAGCTGCCGGGCCAGGGGGTTGAAGGTGAAACCCTGAATGCGCAGCGAGTCCAGGGGAATGATGTATTGCACCTGGTTATCCAGGGCCCGTAGCTCCACGGTGGTGGTTCCCAGACCGACGTAGCCCCAGAGGATGGAGGTGTGGATGTGCTTTTGCAGGTCCACACTGATGTCGGCCGTGAGCACCACCAGTTTGGCCTGGTTGTTGAGTTGGCCGATCGAGCTGTAGGCGATGCTGGATACCTGCACGCCGGGGCGGAACGCCGCGGCGATACGCTGTAGCGGTGCCGCCAGGGTATTCATGGCCCCGGCGCCCCAGTGATCGGGGGTCTCCTGGCAGGCCCGGATGGTCAGGGCCCAGAAGATCAGCCCGCCAACCACCAGCGTCAGGACGATGGCGGCCAGGGAGACCGGCCAAAGCGAAACCGGCGGTCGCGAGGGTGGGGAACGGCTGTCCATGGCAGTGGGCCCGCAGCAGGATGCTACGTAACGGTCCTATCGGCGGTTCCGGCGCCGGGTGGTGAACAAATGGTCCTGGCCCACCTCGGCCAGCCGGGCCCGTTTGGATGCACGCCGGCGCGGGCCGGCAGGGGCATCCGGCGGAATCAGGTGGCATCCTGCCCCGAACACCCCGCGGGAGCCATCTGGGAGTTCGCCAAGCTGTGGGCCCACATGAGGCATGTGATCCCCGCCATGAAGAAGGGCGGCGGTCGCCTCCCCGGAAGCCCGCGGAACCGGTATGATAGAGGCGGTCCGCCGACGCGACAGGTACGCGAGTAGCCTCGCATCTTTCTCATTGGCCAACCAACCCGAGCGGCGATCCGCCGGGCGTTCACTGACCGGGCCTTCGGACTGATGTGAGTGCAATGCCGGACTTTCAGGTGATTCAAGGCGGGATGGGGGTCGGCGTGTCCAACTGGCGCTTGGCCCGGGCCGTGGCCCAGTGCGGACAGCTTGGCGTCGTCTCGGGTACGGGGCTGGCCGTGGTTCTGGCGCGGCGCCTGCAGCAGGGCGACCCCAGCGGCGACATGCGAAGAGGCTTGGCCGCTTTCCCCTTCCCCGCCATCGCCCAGGCCATTCTGCAAAAATATTTCGTCGCGGATCGAGTGGAGGGGACCCCCCGCTATCGCCTCACCCCTATGCCCCTGGCGCAAAACACGCAAAGCCTGGTCGAGCTGACCGTGGCGGCCAACTTCGTCGAGGTATATCTGGCTAAGCAGGGCCACGCCGGTCTGGTGGGCCTGAACCTTCTGGAAAAAGTCCAGGTCGCCACGCTGGCCTCCCTCTACGGCGCCATGCTGGCGGGTGTCGATTACGTGCTGATGGGGGCGGGGATTCCGCGCATGATCCCCGGTGCTCTGGATGCCTTGGCCGCCGGCCGGCCGGCCGAGTTACGCGTCGATGTGGCCCAGGCGGGCCCGGGGGAGGTCTTCCAGAGCCGCTTTGACCCGTGCGAGATCGTCGGTTCGGGGACGCCCCCGGTACTGGCGCGGCCGCGGTTTCTGGCCATCGTTTCTTCCTCCACCCTGGCCCTGACCCTGGCCCGCAAAAGCAACGGGCGGGTGGATGGTTTTGTCGTGGAGACCCCTGTGGCCGGGGGCCACAATGCGCCCCCGCGCGGGGCCCTGAGCCTCAACGCCCGGGGCGAACCCGTCTATGGCGAGCGCGACCACGCCGACCTTGCGAAGATCCGTGAGATCGGCCTGCCGTACTACCTGGCCGGGGGCTATGCTTCGCCCGCGGGCCTGGCCCAGGCCCGCGCCGGCGGCGCCCGGGGCATTCAGGTGGGAACACTCTTTGCCTTCTGCGCCGAGTCGGCGATCGAGCCGGGGCTGAAGTCGGCTACGCTGGCCCGCGCCCAGGCCGGCACGGTCGAAGTACGCACGGATCCCCTGGCTTCGCCCACCGGCTTCCCGTTCAAGGTGCTTAAGATGCCCGGCACACTGTCCCAGGCCCAGGTGTATGCGGCCCGGCCGCGGATCTGCGATGTGGGCTATCTGCGCCAGGCCTACCGCAAAACCGATGGTACCGTGGGCTACCGCTGCCCGGCCGAGCCGGTGGGGGATTATGTGAACAAAGGCGGTGTGGCCGCCGACACCGTGGGGCGGAAATGCCTGTGCAACGGCCTGTTCAGCACCCTGGGCCTGGGCCAGGTAACCGCCGCGGGCGTGGCCGAGCCCCCCCTCCTGACCAGCGGCGACGATGTGGTGAACCTGCCGCAGGTACTCCGCTGGGCGGCCAGAAAGCGAGCGGTTGCTCCGGGCAACGATTCCCTGGCCCGTGCCGATTCACCTGATGCCCTTGGGGGGTACACCGCCGCGGACGTCCTGGGGTATCTGCTGGAGAGTTGACCCCCCAGTTCAGTTCGGCCCTGTCGCGTGGAGCGTGCGGGCTGGGGCGGGGCAAATCTTCAGAACCGCCTGTTCTCCCCTGTAATAGACCACCTCGCCTCCCCCTTGCGTGCCCAACGATCGCCTCTCCTCCCGGAGGCACCCGCTCCGTGGTCTATCGGTGTGTCAAGGCCTGACCAGGAGGGTTCATCCCCACCATCCTCCTTCTCGTCCAACTTGGTGGCAGATAGTTCAATATATACTTGACACGGCTCTCGCTGTGGTTTATATTATGTTCGGGTATCCAATCCGGAGTTCTTCCCGTGTCCACCATCCCCGCCCGCCCTTTTGCCGCTTCCGACAGTGTCGCCCTGGCCCAGGCCCTCGAGATCCTCCACGTCCACACTCCCGCCTTCGACCGGCCGGCCGGGCCCACGCTCACTCCCTCGCAAACCTTGGCTCGACAACTCGTTCCCCAGGCCTTCACCAAGCTCCAGACCCTGGCCTATTCGCC
>JAJXSS010000149.1:0-3030 GCA_021784455.1 Planctomycetota bacterium | reverse complement strand
GTGCCTGTCAAACCATCCTCCGCTTCGCCTCCCCCGACCGCCTTCCCCTTCGCCGCCGATCCCCGCAGGCAGACACCACCTCCCGGGGGCGGGAGCGGGGGCCAGCGGCCGCAATCCCGGATCAGGGCCAAGGGCCCCGCTTTTGTCGGCCGGGGACCACACTCCGGGGGCGGGGGGCAGGGGCCGCCGTGTCGACAGCTTCTTCCTCGCGCGCAGCACCCGCAGCGGCCGCAGTACCATCCGCTCTGACCGTGTCGCCGGCGCCCTCGGTCTCTTCTTCCCCGGCGGAAATCACGCATCAGACATCACAGACTCCCCCGCCTTCCCCCCAGGGCCTCCACCGGCCAACTCAAGGCCGGGCACCGGCCGTTCCGGGCGGCCGTGCCCTTGCCACCCTCCTCCTCTTCATCCTCAACTTCCTGCGCATCCTGCATCGCGTCCTTCTGCAGGCGATTCCTCCCTCCCTATCCCCACGCCCCACTCCTCCGCCCCCGGAAGGAGGTCACGGGTTAGATGCCCCGGGCCAAGGCAAGCCGCCCGATTACGCCTTGGGGGCTTGCGGGGCGCGGATGCGCATGCTGTAAAACGAACGATAGACGAACACGGCGGACAACCCGAAGAACGCTGCCGCCAGCGCGTGGATCAGTTGGTCGTGGCCGCCGGCCACCAGCCCCACGGCCATCTCCACCGCCAGCAGACCAAAGAGCGTCGTAAACTTGATGATCGGATTCATCGCGACCGAGCTGGTGTCCTTGAAGGGATCCCCCACCGTGTCGCCCACGACCGATGCATCATGCAGGTCGGTGCCCTTGGCATGCAGTTCCGTCTCGACCACCTTTTTGGCGTTGTCCCACGCCCCGCCGGCGTTGGCCATGAAGATGGCCTGGTACAGGCCGAACAGCGCGATGGAAATCAGGTAGCCGATGAAAAAAAACGGCTCGACGCAGGCAAAGGCCAGCGTGGCAAAGAAGACCGCCAGAAAGATGTTCCACATGCCCCGCTGGGCGTAAAGCGTGCAGATCTCGACCACCCGTTTGCTGTCGGCGATGGAGGCTTTTTCCGTCGTGCCGAGCTTGATGTTGGCTTTGATGAATTCTACCGCCGCATACGCCCCGGCCACCACGGCCTGGGTCGAGGCCCCGCTGAACCAGTAAATGACCGCCCCGCCGGTGATCAGCCCCAGCAGAAACGGCGGGTGCATCAGCGACAGGCTCCCCATGTGCGTCGTCAGCCCCGAGGTGAGCGCCATGATGATGGAAAAAATCATCGTGGTCGCACCCACCACCGCCGTCCCGATCAAAACCGGCTTGGCCGTCGCCTTGAACGTGTTGCCGGCACCGTCATTTTCCTCGAGCAGTTCCTTGGCCAGGGTGAAGTTGGGTTTGAACCCGAAATCCCGTTCGACTTCCTCGGCCGCATGGGGCAGCGTTTCGATCATCGACAGCTCGTAAACGGACTGCGCGTTATCGGTGACCGGGCCGTAGGAATCCACGGCGATGGTGACCGGGCCCATGCCCAGAAACCCGAACGCCACCAGCCCGAAGGCAAACACGGCGGGGGCCCGCATGAGCGCAGGCGCCACCCCGAGGCTGACGAGGTAGGCCACCGCCATCAGCGCCACGATGGTCAGGCCCAGCCAGTAACCGCTGAAATTGCCGGCCGTCAGCCCGGACAGGATGTTCAGCGACGCCCCGCCTTCACGCGAGGAATTCACCACTTCCCGCACGTGCCGGGAGTTCACGGACGTGAACACCTTCACCACTTCCGGGATGACCGCGCCGGCCAGCGTGCCGCAGGTGATGATGGTGGCCAGTTTCCACCAGAGCGTGCCGCCGCCAAGGTTGGGAATCAAAAGCGCGCTGCTGAGGTAGGTGACGATCACCGAGATGATCGAGGTCAGCCAGACCAGGGAGGTCAGTGGATGCTCGTAGTTGAATTTCTGGACCTGGCCATAGCGGGCCTTCATGATGAGTTCGTTGACAAAATAGCTGACCACCGACGTCACGATCATCAGCACCCGCATCGCAAAAATCCACACCAGCAGCTCAATCTGCACCGCCGGCGAAGGAACGGCCAGCATGATGAACGCGATCAGGGCCACGCCCGTCACCCCGTAGGTCTCAAAACCGTCGGCGGTGGGCCCCACCGAATCGCCCGCGTTATCGCCCGTACAGTCGGCGATCACGCCCGGGTTGCGGGCATCATCTTCTTTGATCTTGAAGACGATCTTCATCAGATCGCTGCCGATGTCGGCGATCTTGGTGAAGATGCCGCCGGCAATGCGCAGCGCCGATGCTCCCAACGATTCGCCAATCGCGAACCCGATAAAACAGGCCCCGGCCAGACTGCCGGGAATGAACAGGAGAATGCAGAGCATCATGAACAATTCCACCGAGACGAGCAGCGTCCCGATCGACATGCCGGCCTGCAGTGGAATTGCGTAGCAGGGGTATCCCCGGCCCGCCAGCGCAGCAAACGACGTGCGCGAGTTGGCATACGTGTTCACGCGAATGCCAAACCAGGCCACCCCATACGAGCCGGCGATGCCCAGCACGCTGAACGCCAGGATGATGCCCACCCGGTAGGCGGCCAGGTGCTGAATCAAGCCAAAATAGGCCACGATGATCACCGCAATCAACGCCCAGAGAATCGCCAGAAATTTCCCCTGGGTGATCAGGTAGGTCTTGCAGGTCTCGTAGATCAGCTCGGAAATCTCGATCATGGACCGATGCACCGGCCGGCGCTTCATGTGCACCACGACAAACAACCCAAAGCCAATGCCCAAGAGACAGATGAGCAGGCCGCCCAGGAGGAGGTTGTGCCCCGAAACCCCCCAGAAACTGGCGATCGTGGGGTCGTCGAAGCGCGGCAGCACCAGGTCGGCTTCCCCACCCACGTGCCGGGCCGCTTCCGCCGCCCACGCGGGTGCCACCGCCATCAGCCACCCGACCAGTAACCCCAGAACCGGAACGATACGTTGCCGCAACCCTGCATGTCGTTTGCTCATGAACAGTCCCATTCAGTTGGCTC
>JAJXSS010000148.1 GCA_021784455.1 Planctomycetota bacterium | reverse complement strand
TGCGACGCATGCAGACCGTCAAACCTAAGACCAGCCTCAAAGTCCGCCGCCTGAAGTGCTCCTGGAACCGCCAAACCCTGCTCAATGTTCTTGCCGGCAATGGATAACCTCAAATGCAATTGCCCTGGGAACCGGGCCTCAGGCCTTGGAATGCGGGGGTTTCGGTGGTAGGGTAGTGGGGCAGCGGCCGGGGCAGGAGCGAAAGGCAAAAAGCAAAAAGCAGAAAGTAAAAAGCAAAAATGGGGAAACGCCGGTCGGGGCAGGCCCCTGGCCGTGGTGGGATCCGGGGAGGTGAAATAAGTGTAGGGGGCAAGACGTTTTGTGAAGACGGGGCCGGGGGAATAAGAGGGTAAAAGCAAAAAGTAAAAAGTAAAAAGTAAAAAGCAGAAAGCAGAGCAGGCCTCCGGCGGCGATGGACGAAAGTAAAAAGCAGAAAGCAGGTTTCCGGGGGTGACGGGGGTGACGCGCCGGAGCGGAAGGTCAAAAGGGGCAAGCGGCGGGGGGCAGGGGTGAGCCTGGGGTTGCCGCCCTGGAACCCCAATCTTCCGCCCTGAGAGGGCCAGGCCGCAGGGGCCTGGTAACCCTGAGCCGGCCGGAGTCAATTGAGGAGGCAAGCCTTGATGGCTCGATGGCTTATGGCTTATGGCTCAGATCAGCTTAGGTTGGCCAACAGGCCCAGGAGTGCTCTGACCGATTAACCAGTTAACCAGGCCGCAGGCGCCGATCACTCCCGGATTCATCCATTCTCTTATGCGCCGGGGAATTGGCCATCGGCTGTAACCCAGGAGATTTCTCATGTCGAATGCGGAAAGTGGAAGCAGAAGTGGCCGGGGAAGTCAGCGGAACCAGCGATCAAGCCAGGCAGCCATCCAGCCATCCAGGGCCGGATCACCCCCCCTCGATGGCCCGATGGCTCGATGCCTCGATGGCTCTTCCTCCCCTCCTGGCTCGATGGCTCGATCGCTTGGTGCCTTTACTTTGATCGAACTCCTGGTCGTCATTTCGATCATCGCCCTCCTGATCGGGATCCTGCTGCCGGCGCTGGGAGCGGCAAGGGATAGTGCTCGGAATGCTCAGTGCCTAAGCAATCTAAAAGGGATTGGCGTGGCGTTTCGCCTGTATCTGAACGATTATGATACCGTCTATCCGTGCTCCACCACAAATGCAAATAATCCGACATGGACCAATCTCCTTGGCAATGAGGGAACCCAGAGCAGTGCGGCGTCGAACGTGCATGCCAACGCGCGATTGTTGAATCCGTACTTGAACATGTCTTCGGATGATGACCCAACTAACAGCAAGAAAATCAGCCCGGTGTATAGTGTGGCAAGATGCCCGCTCGACAAGGGAGATCCACTGGGACCAACCAACAACGCCGGATCATTTTACGGAACGTCTTATCTTTACGCCGACCGGGCACCGAGTGAGATTCTGGCGGGTAATAAGTGGCATCACTTCGGCGCTTGGGTCATCATGGGGCACCGCGATTCTGAGATTCAAATGCCGGCAAAAAAGTTGATAATTTCAGATCTCAACATTGCGGCCAATCGAGTGGCCACTGATGCTCGCTCGCAGTGGCACTCAAACAGTGAGCCATTACTCACCAATATCGCCTTTGCCGACGGTCACGTTGCCCAGATGCAACGAAAGACTGGCGCAGCTACGATTTACAGCGGAAATGTCTGGAACAAAATAACTGATACTGACTTACAAAATATGATGCAGACAGCGTATTACTAGCGGCGAAGGAGGCGATAAGCGTGCAGGCTGCCGGATAACTGTGGCACGAGATCAACCAGACCAAGTTTCGGTGTAGGACAAGTGAGGTAGGAGCGCGTCAAGTGGCCTTTTTCCCAATGCAGGGGCGAAACGGGGAAGCAACCGTCGGCCAATGGTACCAGATCAATCCATCAGAATGGCTTGTGCCGTCGCGTTTTCCCCGCTAAGGAACTGCTGTACTAACTCCAGACACCCCAAAGTCAGTACGCTACACTGCAAACACGACCCACCCCAGTGTGATAATCTCACCTCCTGTGTCCACTGAAAAAATAGAGCAACAAGCAACAGGTGTGCCAAGCTTGGGGGACCGCGCGGCAATGGGGGCGGCTTGGCTAACCGGCGCCTCTTTGGGCGCCAAGTTCATTGGCATGTTTAGCCAACTCGCGCTGGCATGGCTCTTGGGGAAGAAGGAATTCGGCGCAGTCGGCTTAGCTTACACTATTGCCGCCATTGTCGGTATCGTCCAGCAACTCGGTCTGGGCGATATCCTTATCCACCGACACGTACATTTTGAACGGTGGGTTACACCAGCATTCTGGATGTCTGCAACCATGTCGATGGTAGCCGCCGGCATGATGCTAGGCGGGGGCACGCTTGCGGCCCATCTTTTTCATGCGCCGCAATTGCCCGGCTTGCTGGCAGTAATAGCTCTGGGGTCACTGGCCCAGCCAGGCCGAATCGTCGCCCGCGCCAAACTGGACATCGACCTTCGCTTCAGGGCGCTGGCGGTCTGGGGGGTTATCTCATCCCTTCTTACTGCGATATTCAGCGTCTCAATGGCATGGCTCGGTTGTGGACCGTACAGCTTTGTCGCTCCCATGACCATAGTTGCTGTTCTGAGTTCCATCGTTCTCTGGGTTCTTGCACGCCCGACAATTCGATGGAGCCTGCGTGTTCGACGGTGGCGATATCTGCTTTCTGATGCAGGGGCCATATTTGCCACGAACGGTCTGCAGACGCTGATCGCATACGGCGATTACCTGTCTCTGGGACTGTTCCACAATCAGGCAATCGTTGGTGTTTATTTCTTCGCCTTTAACCTATCTATGCAAGTAGCCATTCTCCTTTCCGGCAATTTAACTGTGGTGCTGTTCCCAGCGCTTGCTCACCTCGGCTCCGACCCGGCCCGCCAGCGCACCGCATTTATCCGCGCATCTCTGATGCTCGGGATTGTTGTGGTACCGCTCTTGCTCGGGCAGGCGCTCTTGGGTGGGCCTGTATTGCGTCTCATCTATGGCAACCGGTGGGCCGATGCTGTTACGCCCTTTACATTTCTAAGCATCGGCACTGTGTTTGCCTTTCTCGGAGGCCCGGCAACCAGCATGATCAAAGCCCGCGGCGGGTTTGGGCTGCTATTCCGTTTCGGGATTGTGGGCTTGTTAGTCTTTTTCGGCCTAGTCATACCGATGGCGTGGCGAGGTGGCCCAACGAGTGTGGCCATCGCGGTGGCAATCTACTATGCCATCTTTGGGCCGTGGGGATCCTTGCTGGCCCTGGGAGGGCACCGGACTGACTGGCCAGCCGTGATTAGGATCTACGTGCCGATACTCGTAGCGTCCGGCATCGCCTGCGCCGTTCCAGCCCTGATTATGCCACTTTTACCAAAGGGGCCTTGGGGGGATCTAGGCCGAGTGGTTCTGAGCTTGGCCCTAGCACCGGCCATCTATGTGCCCATCATATGGAATCTCGAGCGGGATATTTGCAGGGAATTGTTACGTCGCTTGCGCGATCTGATCAACCGGCTGCCCATCACCTTGCTCTCCCTTGACTGACACTGCAGCGCACGACAGTGCGTGATGGCAAAGGGTGTTGGCACCCGTGAAGCATGGGCCAAGTTGCAGATTGACCAACCGGCTGCTAAGGCCGATATTACTGCTATCGGCGAGGTCCGCCGTGCCTCGCTTTCCTTGGCGGCTGGTAGGACGATAGTCGTAAGGTTATTAATGTATGAGTGCTGAAAACGCGAATCCATCCTGTCCCTCCTGCCAAGGGTCGGCTCTCAAAAAGATCGGCTTCGCCGTTTGCGTTAGCCAGTTTGAGACGGATGCCGTCGCTGACTTGGCCAAAATGAATACGACGCTATATCGCTGCCTGACGTGTCGACTGGTCTTTCGTCTGCCCATGCCCTCGCAAGAGATCCTCGATCGTGTCTATGCGTCCATGCAAGCGGATCATTGGCAGTACACGGAACCAATTTGGTGGCATTGGTCTCGCGAGGCGATAGATCATTGGGCGCCGGATGGTAAAGTCTTGGATATAGGATGCTTTCGGGGAGATTTTCTTGGCTACCTGGGTTCCCGGTACGCACGGTTTGGGGTGGAGCCCAACGAGAAGGCCGCCGCTGTTGCGCGGGCGAGGGGAATCCAAATTGTCGGCTCCACCCTAGCCAATGCTGACCAACTGCCGCAAGGCTCGTTTGGTGCAGCCGTACTCATGGATGTCGTGGAACATGTATACGATCCAAGGAGGGCGGTGGCCTTGCTGATGACTTTGCTGCGGCCTGGAGGGGTAATAATATTGCTTACCGGGAACTCAGACTCTTGGCCGGCCCGCTTGTCGCTACCGTTTTACTGGTATTTGGGGTTACCCTATCACTTGGTGTATCTGAATAGGCGATATGTCATGTGGTTGGCCAGCGAACTTGGGTTAGACCTGGTCGCATGGCGCACTCTTGCGCATGAGAAGGCACCTTGGTCACGGCGGATTCGCCAGTCGATGGGTTGTGGCCTATATGCAAGTTGGCACCACTGGATCGAGCGAAGCCCCATGGCAGGCATTGCGAGGCGCATTCCACCGTATAGTTCGGTGGCTCCGCACGCGAGCGCACCACCCCTGTTCATGAGGTTAAAGGATCACTTCTGGGCCGTTCTGCGAAAGCCCTTGACTGGTGCCAAATCAAGACCTTAGCTTTTGAACTGCAACAAGATGAATCGGTGCGCTTCCATTTCGATCGTGGTTCCGAATTTCAACGGCGCTGCCACCCTTGCCGGGACGCTGCGGAGCCTGGTCGACCAGGAATATCCGAAGCTCGAAATCTTCGTAGTTGATGGAGGTTCGACGGACCACAGCGTGGAAATTATCCGGCAATACGAAAAACACATCACCTGGTGGGTCAGCGAGAAGGACCGGGGCCAGAGCCACGCCATCAATAAGGGCTTTACACGTTCCACGGGGGAGATTTTCAACTGGATCTGCAGTGATGATCAGGTTGCGCCCGGGGCGTTAAGCTACATTGGGCAGTATTTCGCCGAACACGCCGACGTGGATGTAGTGGCTGGTGCCTGTCGGGCAGAGTTTGAGGGCGAACCGCACAAGACCTACGTGGCGCGGTCGCTGATGGAGCGGATAAATATGCTGCCCATCGCGCCATGCCTGGCCCAGCCCGCGGTGTACATCCGACGAAATATCATCGACCGTTCGTTTCTGGTCGAAGAAGACTTGCACTACACGATGGACTCTGAGCTATACGCGTATTTGCACCAGAAGGGGGTGCGCTGGGCTACAACAGCGGAACTTCTGGCGGTACAGCTTTACACCGGCGCCAACAAGACACTGGTGGGAGGATCGCGGATCGCCAAGGAACTCGAATTGATCTATCGGCGTTATGCGCAGGAACGAATCCCCCTGGTGTTCTGGCACCGTCATCTGCGGCATCCCCTGGAACGATGGCGAATGCGCCACGCCGACAGCCGGTTGGCGCAGTGGGCCGTGCGGCCGCTTCAGGTCGGATTGATCCTTTGCCTGGCTCCGTTCTACGGGCTGCGACGCGTGCGGGCAATGAACTGGCACTTCTGGGTAGACCGTTGAAGCGCTCACGTGGCTCGAGGTTGCGAAAGGTCATACGGCTGTTTCCGCCGCATCGTTGCAGCATGAAACACCGGGCCGGGATGAGTTGGGCTTCACCCGGACGGGCGGCGCCGGAAGGGATGTCCAGAGGCGTGCGTTTGATGGCGCTTGATTTACCCACCATGCGGAATCCAGTACCTTGAGCTTGTCATGAAACTCTCCATTCTCATCCCCACACATAATCGTTCGGTAATATTGGCGAGAACATTAGAGAGCCTCACCGGCCTGATCCTGCCTCCTGATGGGGCTGTAGAACTGATCGTGGTGGCCAGTGCATGTACGGACGACACCCGCGAGGTCGTTGGAAAGTGGCGCACACAGTTGCCTTTCCCCAGCAGGTGCGTGATTGAAAACCAAGTCGGCGCCAATGTGGCTCGCAACACGGCCGTTCAAGCCGCACAAGGTGATGTCGTGCTGTATCTCGACGATGATGTGTGCGTTGATCCTTCCTGGCTGGTCAGCATGGTTGACGCCTTCGACCGGCACCCGGATGCTGGCATGATTGGAGGGCGGGTCCGGCTCTGGTGGGAAGCTGTGGCGGAGCCCCCATCCTTAACGCCGACGATTCGAGGGTTGCTCAGTGAGAAGGACCACGGAGACCAGGAGAAGCAACTGCTGGGTGCGGGCGACGCCATCAGTGCCAACCTCGCCATTCGTCGGGAGTTGTTCGCGACGGTCGGTCCCTTCAATCCCAATCTGGGACGCTGCGGGCAAAAGCTGATGGGCAGCGACGAAACGGAGTGGCTGGACCGGGCCCTTGGACGCGGGATCAAGATGTATTATGCCCCGCGCGCCGAGGTCAAGACCTGGGTGGCGCCGCACCGCATGACGTTGCGGTACCTGACAGGCGTGGCCTACGGAAACGGGTACTCGCGGGTGATGGCCAAGCACACCTACGGGCCGAAGGCTATCGGCCGCGGGATCGTAGGGCACACGTTCCTTGTCGGTAAGGGTTTGTGCGGGTGGGCGTTGGCCGTCGTACGGGGCAGGCGCATGCAGGGGGTTGAACATCGCTGCCTTGCCGCCACGGGATGGGGTGGGCTGCGCGGCATTCTGGACCGCGTGGCGATGCGGCGGCCGAGTAAGCCAGAGGTGGCTCCAGGCCCCCGGATCGGCGATCAAACGAGGAGCCTGCTGTGATGCCTTGTGCCGCGAAAAAAGGGGAACCGATCAAGGTGGCCTGGATCATCGCCGGTGATGAAGGCTATGGTGTGCGCCGAATGGTGATGAATCTAGGCCCCCGCCTTGGGCCCGCGGGCCAGCAGCCATCAGTCGTCAGCCTGTGTGACGGACCCTTTGCCGAGGTATGCCGGCGGGCCGGCCTACCCGTCGTCTGCCTGGAATTGAAGGCAATCCCATCGCTGCGGCGCGGGCTGCGCGATCTGCCGCAGGTCTGGCAGTTTCAAGGCAGCACTTCCCGACGGCTTTGTGGAACCCTCAAGAATCTGGGGGCGAGTGCGGTCCACGTCATCTGGCCGAACTTGGTGGCATTGGCCGGGGCGGCCGCACGAGGCTGCGGGGCAGCCTGCCTCTGGGAAATGCCGAACATTGTTGGTTCGGGCTATCCGCTGCACCTGAACCGCTGGGCGTACCAGGCGGCCTGCTGGCGCTATGGCGTTCAACCGCTGGCCATCAGCCGGTTTGTAGCCAAGACCCTGGGATTTTGGCCAGTTCGCCCCGAGGTGGTTTATCTGGGAGTGGATGAACGGCGGTTCAACCCCGACGGGTTGACCGGGGCCGCAAAGTCCCAGTTGGGCATCTCACCGGAGGCCGTCGTATTGGGCATCGTGGCCCGTCTGGAGCCCAGCAAAGGACAAGATCGGATTTTGGCGGCGATGCTCGATGTTCAGCGGGAATCTCGCGTTCCTCTGCACCTGGTGCTGGTGGGCGGCCCGGTGGACAGCCCCTTCGCGGAGCAGCTAAGGCAGACGGCGGGGCGGGCGGGAGCGGCGGACCGTCTGCATCTCGTCGGCGTGGTGAATGATCCTGAGCGCTACTACCCTCTGGTAGACGTGGCCATTAACAGTCGTGTAGATCCCGAACCCTTCGGCCTGTCTGTGGTGGAGGCGATGATGATGCGGGTACCCGTGCTGGCCCACGCTCTGGGCGGGCCCGCCGAAACCGTTCTGGATGGGGCCACGGGCTGGCTGGTTCAGGAGCCGACGGTGGCGGCATTTGCCGAGGGATTGCGCCGGGCACTGCGGGATCAGGCGTGCTGGCGCGCGATGGGATTGGCCGGGCGGGAGCGGGCGCTGGCGTGCTTCAGTCTGGAGGTCCAGACTAGGCGTTACCTCAAGATCCTTGACGACCTGCTGAACCAACGGCGGGTCAGGGCCGATAATGATATGACGTCTGCAGTACGATGAGGGGTGAGGTTGCTCCCAGGAGGTCCAGGCACGTTAAGTCACGTGTTTTCATCGTCCATATTTTTTCGCCATTCGAACATCAGGGAACGCATGGAATCAGCTCAGGCATGGGGGCCACATCAAGGATGCACAGCATCCGGCCGGCAACCGATATACTAACCCAGACAAGCATGCATCTGCGGCGATGCGTGCCAGATGTCAGCGGGGGGGTGTGAGCAATCAGACATCCGTGCGAACCCTGCTAGTCATCTCCCAGACCTACGTGCCCGACCCGGTGGCCGTGGGCCAGCATATGCACGAGGCCGCGGCCGAGATGGTGCAGCGGGGCTGGCGGGTGGTGGTGCTGACCTCCGGCCGGGGGTATGAGGACCCGAGCATCAAGTACCCGGCCCGCGAGACCCGGGATGGGGTCCAGATCATCCGCCTGCCGCTCTCCAGCTTTGGCAAGCGGAGCCTGGCTGTGCGGCTGTTGGGTCAGTTCATCTTTTTGGCCCAGGTGATCCTGCGGGGGGTGTTCATGAGGGGGTTGGGGGGGGGAGGGACACACAGGCGGGACGCCTATGCCACCGAGGCCTGTCCCACCCCCGGAAGGGGAGCCATCTTGGTCAGCACCTCACCGCCCATGGCCTCCATCGCGGCCCTGGTGATCCGGTTTTTCCGGGGGACGCCCATCAAGTTCTGGCTCATGGACCTCAACCCGGACCAGGCCGTGGCCCTGGGCAAGTTCAAGCCCCACGCCCTGCCGGTGCGGATGTTCGACTGGCTCAACCGCCGGCTCTACGGGGCGGCCAGCGACATCATCGTGCTGGACCGGTTCATGAAAGAGCGCGTGCTGGCCAAGCGGGCGGATGTGGCCAGCAGGATCACCGTGCTGCCCCCCTGGCCCCATGAGCAGCATCTGGAACCCGTCCCGCACGAACAGAACCCCTTCCGCAAGAAACACGGCCTGGAAGGCAAGTTAGTGTTCATGTACAGCGGCAACATGAGCGTGGCCTCGCCGCTGACCACCATTCTTCAGGCCGCCTTGAAGGTGCGAGACGACCCCCGGATCTTCTTCCTGTTCATCGGGGGCGGCCTGGGCAAGCAC
>JAJXSS010000147.1 GCA_021784455.1 Planctomycetota bacterium | reverse complement strand
CAAACAGGGGCGAGACGGCGTGTCCCCCGGACACCTGGGCGGCAATCGTGGCCAGATCCAGGGATCCGGTGGAGCCATACATCAGCGACATGCCATACAGCATCACGGCGCTGGCGGCCGCCCCGAACACCACGTACTTCATGGCACCTTCGGCCCCCAGACGCGTGTTTTTGCGGAAGCCGGCCAGGGCGTAGCTGGGGTAGGAACTGGCCTCCACGGCCACGAAGATCATCAGGAGGTTGCTGGCCGAGGCCATCAAAGCCATGCCGAAGGTCGCCCCCAGCAGCAGACAGAGAAAATCAGGCGTGTCGTGCGGATGCTGGCGGTCCCGGCCGGCGATCACCCACTGGCCCACCACCAGCAGGGTAAAGAGCATCAGCAGCATCTTGAAGAACTGGCTGAACGGGTCGATGGTCAGCATTCCGCCCAGCACGGGCTTGTCGGCCCCCGCCAGCGTGGCTCCCGTGGCCAGCAGCCCCAGCACCAGGGCCAGCACCGCTGTAAAGGTGTGGAGCGTCACGCTCTCGCGGCGGATGAACGGCGTGAGGATCACGGCGCACATGCCGACCACCAGCGCCAGCTCGGGGGATACCAGGTGGATCGTGGACCAGGATGGAATCGTTGGGTTCATAAGTTCGTAGGTTCGGCCCTGGCCGAACGCTCTTGCAACATTGTGGCCCACATCAATTGGGCAAGCCCGAACCTGCCGCCTGCTGACCCGGCCCCGTTTCAGGGTGCCCCTTGCCCCGGCCTACGCCATGCCCAGGATGTGGGCCAGATGATTGAAGGTCGGCGTCGTGACGGCGAAGACCAGGATCGGGGCCACGCCGAAGACCACGGCGGCGATACCCAGCGTGGCCATGATCAGGTATTCCCGGGCGGACACGGCCTCGTAGTGGGCATATTCCGGCTTCTGCGGGCCCATGTACACGCGCTGGAACATCCACAGGATGTAGCCGGCCGTCAGCACCACGGCGAACGCCGCCAGAATGCCGAAGGCCAGCGACCAGTGCTGCACTTGGAGCAAAGTGTGCGTGGCCGCCCCGTGCATCAGGACGGCATTGCCGGCCGCCCGGAACGTGCCCAGCAGCACCAGGATTTCACCGATGAACCCGCACAACAGGGGCAGGCCCATGCCGGCGAAGAAGCCCACCAGCGACCAGCCGCCGTAGCCTGGGTACTTCAGCCACAACCCGCCCAGCCGGTTGATCTCCCGGTGGTGGGCCCGGTCGTAGACCACGCCGACCAGGAAGAACATCATGGCGCTGGTGATGCCGTGGGCGATCATCTGGAAGTAGGCCCCATCAAACCCTTCGCGGGTCAGCACGGCGATGCCCAGTGTGACGTAGCCCATGTGCGAAACGGATGAATACGCCACCAGCTTTTTCCAGTCGCTCTGGGCCATGGCGCACAGGGCCCCGTAGAGAATGGCCGCCACACCCAGCCCCGCCACGCACACCCAGAAATACTGCCCCCAGTCGGGGAAGAAGGGGTAGGTGATGCGCATGATGGCGTAACCGCCCATCTTCAGGAGCACGCCGGCCAGCACCATCGAGATCGGGGTGGGGGCCTCGACGTGGGCATCGGGCAGCCACGTGTGGAACGGCACCCCCGGAAGTTTGATCATGAAGGCAATGAGCGTCAGCCAGAAGGCCCACATGCCAAAGGTGGCGAACTTGCCGCCGCGGCCGAACAGGTCCCGCACGGCCTTGGACTGCAGCGTGACCATGTCCCAGGTGTTGCCCGCGCCATGGGTGGCGGCAGGGCTGTAGAAGTAGATCCCCAGCATCACGATGAGCAGGCAGATTGAGCCAGCCAGCGTGTACAGGAAGAACTTGATCGCGGCATATTCCTTCCGGGGGCCGCCCCAGATGCCGATCAGGAAGTACATGGGCAGCAGGGACACTTCGAAAAACACGTAGAACAGGAACAGGTCCATGGCGATGAACACGCCGATCATGCCTGCCAAAAGCAGCAGGTACAGGGCGTGGTAGGCCTTGGCCGCCTTGTCCACCTTCCAGCCGGCAATCACCACCAGCACGGACAGGCCCGTGGTCAGAAGAGTCAGCGGCAGGGACAGGCCGTCCACCCCCACGTGGTAGTAGGCATTGATGCTGCTGATCCAGGACAGCGGCTGGTTGTCCAGCACGCCGCTCCAGCCCTGGTGGGCGTAGCCCACGGCCAGGGCGATGTTCACCACCAGCGTGGCGATGGTGGTGGCCAGGGCAATGGCCCGCGCCGCCTGCTTCGACGGCGCAATCAGGCACCCCAAGGCGCCCAGAACGGGAAGAATCAGCATCCAGGTGAGTAGGGAAGTCATGGTTAGTTCCGAGTCTCAATCATTTTCGATTTTTGAATTTCGATTTTCGATCGCCCCCGGGATACTCAGGGCGCAACGCCGGGCGTATCGGCAAATCGAAAATTGACAATCAAAAATCGAAAATCACCTCAGCATCGCTGCGGCCACGACGATCAGCGTCACCACCACACCGGTGGCAAAGGTCAGCAGCACGTACACGCGCACCCGGCCGGGCTGGGTCAGACGCAGCGTGCGTCCGCCCGCCTGGGTCAGGTCGGCGGCGGCGTTGACGGCGCCGTCCACCACCAATTTGTCGAAGGATCCGATGAAAAAGCCCGTGCCCTTGCCGATCAAACCGGCCAGGTTCACCAGCCCGTCCACGATGTACTTGTCGAAGGTGCCCACGATGAAGGCCAGGGCCTTGCCGCAGCCGACGATGAAGATGTCGTACAGGGCATCAAAGTAGAACTTGTTGTGCGTCCAGGTGTAGAGCACGTTCACCCCCGGCAGGGTGGCTACGCGGTGGCCGTATTTCATCCCCGGCCGGTACATGGCGATCCCCCCCAGCAGCACGATGATCCAGGCCACGCCGAAAAGCAGACCCTTCTCAACGTGTTCGTAGGCGACTTTCATGTGGTCCGCCTGCCCGGGCTGCACCCAACTGACGGTCGGCATCGAACCATTGATCAGGTGCAGGAAGGGCAGCACCATCGGCATCGCCAGAACCGCCGACAGGGCCAGGGCCACCTGGGGCACGGTCATGGTCCACGGCGCCTCGTGCACGTGCTCGTACAGATGCTTATTGCGCGGCTGGCCCATAAAGGTCAGGGCGAAGCTGCGGGCCATGTAGAACACCGTGACGAAGGCAATGATCAGCGGCGTCCAGTAGAAGATCGGCCCCAAAGTGTGGCCCGCCACCGCCAAGGCGCTGCCGTAGTTGTAGCAGCCGGCGATGATGCCATCCTTGGAGTAGAACCCGCCGGTCAGGCCGATGCCCATGAAGGGCAGGGACGCCCCGGAAATCGCCAGGGTGCTGACCAGGTAGGCCCCCGCCGTGATGGGCATCTTCTTGCCCAGGCCGCCGTACTGCCGCATGTCCTGCTCGTGGTGCGAGGCGTTGATCACCGAGCCCGAGCACTGGAACAGGCAGCACTTGAAGAAGGCGTGGGTGATCAGGTGAAACAGGGCAAACGTCCAGGCCCCGGCCCCCAGTCCCAGCACCATGTAGCCAAGCTGGCTCAGCGTCGAGTACGCCAGCACCCGCTTGATGTCGGTCATCACCAGGGCCATGGCCGCGGCGATGGTCAGGGTGATCAAGCCGATGGTGGCCACGAACAGGTGCGCGCCGGGGGTCAGGATCGGGTAGATGCGGGCCGTCAGGTACACGCCGGCCGCCACCATGGTGGCCGAGTGCACGATCGAGGAAACCGGTGTGGGGCCTTCCATGGCGTCGGGCAGCCAGGTGTGCAGCGGGAACTGGGCCGATTTGCCCACGGCCCCGAAAAACAGGCCGATGCCCGCCGCCGTCAGCCACAGCGGCGGGTGGTTGATCGAATAACCCTGGGCCTCAATCGCTTGCCGCAGGGCCTCAAACATGCTCACCCGGCCGTTGCCCGCCACCGCCGGCAGGAACACGTTGCCCCCCAGCTTCCAGAACAGGATGCCAAAGCCGATCAGAAAGCCCATGTCCCCGATGCGGTTCATGACAAAGGCCTTGCGGCAGGCCAGTTGGGGGGCCCGCTTCTCAAACCAGAAGCCGATCAGCAGGTAACTGGTCAGCCCCACCAGTTCCCAGAAGACGAACAGCATGATGAGTGAGTGGCTCATCACGATGCCCAGCATGGAGAAGGTGAACAGCGACAGGTAGGCGAAAAAGCGCTCAAACCGCGCATCGCCTTCCATGTACCCGATGGAATACAGGTGCACCAGCATGGAAACGCCGGTCACCATGGCCATCATGGCCACTGTCAGCGAATCCACCATGCCGCCCAGATACAGCCACGGCGTTTCCGAGCCCGGCAGGGGGATCCACGGCACCGCCAGCACGATGGTGTGGCGCTGAGCCGCCGGCCAGCCCATCCACGCCAAGAGCGCCCATAGGGCACACCCGAACGCCACGGCCATGACCACCGTGGCAAACCAGCCGCTGGCCGTGCCCATCACCCGCTTACCGATGAACAGCACCACCAGGCAGGACACCAGAGGCGCCAGGGTCGCGGTCAGGAGCAGGGTGAGAATGAGGTGACTGGGATCCATGGATTTATGATCTATGATTTCTGATCTCTGATCTGAAACACGCTCCCGGCTTTCGATTCATACCCCGGCCTGGAACTGGAACTAGATCAGAGATCATCGATCCCAGATCAGAGATTCCTCTCAGCCTTTCATCTCCTGCGCTTTTTCCACATCCACCGTCCCCAGGGTGTTGTACAGGTTCAGGAAGATGCCCAGGGCGATGGCGGCCTCGGCCGCGGCCAGGACGATGATAAACACGGTGAACATCACCCCGTCCAGCGCCGGGCCGCCTTGCGGGGCCCAGGGGTGAAAACGGGCAAAAGCCACCAGATTCAGGGCCGATGCGTTCAGGATCAGCTCCACCCCGATCAGGATGCCGATGGCGTTGCGCTTGGTCAGAATGGTCCCCACCCCCGCCGAGGCCAGCAGGATCGACACGATCACGAAGTGAATCAGCGAGATGTGGATGAGAGCGTCCATAGGAATTTCTGATCTGTGATTTCTGATCTCTGATCCGTGCCCCATCGCAGGCTGCGGCCTTGATCGCTGATTCATGCTCCGGCTGTGCCAGATCAGAGATCAGGAATCAACGATCATCGATCAGTCACCTCGTTCTCCTGCGGGCCATATACGCGGCCCCGATCATCACCACCAGCAGCAGCACGCCCCCCACTTCAAAGGGCACGGCGTAACCCGAAAGCAGAGCTTTGCCTATGGTCTGGACCGAGCTGTAACCCGCCACCCCGGCCCCGCCGGCATGGATCGACGTCCCCAGGCCGGTCGTGGGCCAGGCCGGGGTTCCGGCCAGCGCAATCAGCAGCAGCACCGCCAGCACCGTGGCCACCACCACCCCCAGCACCCGCTCCCAGCCCGTGGCAATGATGTGGGCCGTGGGATGCCGGCTGGTGAGCATCACGCCAAACACGATCAGGATCAGCGTGCCCCCGGCGTACACAATGAGCTGGATGGCCGCCAGGAACTCGGCCGAAAGCATGAAGTAAAACCCCGCCACCCCTGCCAGCGTCAGCAGCAGGTACACGGCCATGCGCACGATGTTGCGCCCGGCCACAATGCCCCAGGCGCTCAGCACCGTCAGGGCGGCAAACCCGTAGAACAGGAAAGGTACCACCGCTTGGTTCGACGGTGGTGCGGATTGTTGGGCCACCATAATCACGCAGTTTGGTCCTCTGAACCGGCCGGTCCATGCCGGGCCGATGAGAATATCCATCCCGGCCGGCGCGGTCAAAGCCGTGAAGCCTCCGGTTTCTTACCGAGTCGCCGTTGCACCGCATCCTCCCGCTGACCGGCACCACATCCTCCCGCTGACCGGCACCGCGGCCGCCGACCCGAACCACACGCTGACCTTCACCCCTTGTTCGGCGTGCCGGCCGGCAGGACCCGGGTGATCCGTGCAAGCCCGGCCGGGCCGGTCAGGCTACCACCACATCCGCCTCGATCTCAATCTGGGCCGCCGCATCAATCAGCGCCCCCACCTGCACGATCGTGGTCGCCGGGCGGATTTCGCCGAAGATCTCGCCGTGTACCTGGGCCACCTCCTGCCACTTCGACACATCCGTCACGAACATGCGCGTGCGGATCACCTGCTCCATCTTCCCGCCCAGGGCCTCGATGGCTGCCTGCACGATGGTCAGTGATCGCCGCGTCTGCTCGGCCAGGGACGGGCTGTAGGTGCCGTCCGGGTTCACCCCCACCGAGCCCGTGACCGCAATGAACGGCCCCGACCGCACCGCCCGCGAATACCCCAACTTCGGCTCCCAGGCCGACCCGCTGGAAGCGCACTGCCGACCAAACCGCTCTTTCACCTCAATATGAATGCTCGTAGGCATCAATCATCTCCTTGCAGAAGGCGGCCGATCATATCAGAAGCGTCTTTCCCAGCGCAAGGCCCCACGCGCCGGCACTTGTAGGGTGGCATCGCTCACCTCTTCAGGCCCAACTTGTCGGTTGGCATCGCCCACCCCTTCAGGCCCAACTTGTAGATAGGCATCGCTCACCTCTTCAGGCCCGAAGGGCCGGTACTCCCGGTAGCCGGGGCCGTCAGGCTCCGGGCAGCAGTCCTCCTCACCCTCTAATCTTCTTTCTTCAAGGCCCACCGGGCCGGTACTCTGCTGATCGGCCTTCGGCCGCCCCCCCCACCCCCCCCCATTCCCCCACTCCCCATCCCGGTCCCAACGAGGCCGCGGCCTGTAGCCACGGGTGCAGCGCAGCGAAACCCGTGGCAAGCGGCATCCAATGATCTTCTCTTCCTCTTCCGCCCCAACGGGGCGGAGGACTGCTCCCTGCGGCGCCTCGGAGCCGACGCGAGGAGTTCAAGAACAATCTGGCGGCCTAACGTCCGCAGGTTCCTTGTCCATTCGACACCTTTTCTTCCTCCCGGGCCCCGACTCGCGGCCGCCTTGTCGGATGGGCGCTCACGTCCCGGTTTCACTTTTCGGTTTCGCTCTTATTTGTCCGGCCGGTCTGGTCGATAAGAAGACTGATTTATCTCGACTTCCGCCTGGGCCCGGGAGAATTCAATGATGGTCAGTTATATCGCCGGCCCTTTCATCGCTATCTTACTTGGGGTTCCCGCGGTTTTGCCCCAGCCGTCGAGATCGTTGCAGTCGCCGACGCTGGCCAAATCTCCGGCCACCACACAACCAACGGGCGACCCTCTCCCAGAGGCTCGGTGCGCACCAGAGGGCGATGGCGCCCTGGCGAGACTGATTAGTTCTCTGCGAAGTGGCCCGCGTTTTCGTAGCGTCAAAGAACTCGCAGCCGAACTCGACCGCGTGGATGCCGCAGTTCAAGAAGTCCTGCGCTGCCTGCCCGCAGACCAACCAGCCCTCGAAGCGGCGCTGGCCAAGATATGGGAGTCGGCATCGCACCACGATATTCAGATCCAATCCGTTCGGACCAACAAGGCGATCCATCACGCATCCTTTCTTGAGATTCCGATTCTGGTCGAAAGCAAGGGCAGTTTCCCGCACATCTATGCCTGGTTTGTCGAATTCGGCAAAAGTCCGATTCGTGTGTCCTCCCTGGAGTTGAGCAAGGAACCCCAGGGCAGCGTCAAAGCCAAGATCCTCTTCGTCATGCCCATGCGTGCGGGGCCCGCATCCACGACTCAGCCTGCAAGATCGGTCTGCCAAGGGTCTGATCCCGAATCCAGGCTCGCCGCGCTCAAGGCTCTCCAACAGCGCAGAGACCGCATCATGGCCCAGGCAAGCGATGCTCTTCGGGCGTTTGAGTGGCCCCCCAAGCCGCTCATTCTTGCTGAGTTGGCCAACCAGATGGATCGTGAAGTGACGGTCCAGTCACTATCCATCAGAAACCAAGGCATCCGTCCTGCGAAGACCGCCGTGACATTCGAATTCCAGGCGACCAGTCCGAATGAACAGGCGCTCCAACGGACAGCCCAGAACCTTCGGGATGGCGGAATGATGGACCAGGTTGACCACGAGTTCCAGGGAAAGGCGGATGACGCGGTCCGGTGGCGGCTCTATGGACGAGTCCGTTCCGACTGGAAACCCACACCACCGGCCCCCAATTCGCCTGCAACGGTCTCCCCTTTAGGAAGACGATAGTCGAACACCGCAGCCCGTAACTGTTTAGCGTGGTGGGCTGTTGTTATGAGGTGTTGGGGATATCCGTTGCGGCCGTT
Organism: Planctomycetota bacterium; assembly: GCA_021784455.1. Classification (GTDB taxonomy): domain Bacteria; phylum Planctomycetota; class Phycisphaerae; order Phycisphaerales; family Phycisphaeraceae; genus JAJXSS01. The sequence continues at coordinate 915 of JAJXSS010000147.1, read as the reverse complement.
GGTGCGCCAACTGGTCTCATCGGCATGCACCACCCCCGCCCCCGCAGCACCAGTTTCAAGCGGTGATACTGCTTGGCCAGCCACTGGGCCACCCGTACCCCCCTTATCCCCGTGCCCGGCGGGTGCCCCTGGCCAGTTGGCCCGGATTTTCAGGTGTCACGCGTCGGCGCCGTATCCGGGGGTGCAGATCCGTGCTCTGGGAGCGGCCGGGAAACCTGGTCTTCCCAAAACCAGCGGCCCGTGGCACCCGGCCCGGAATGGCTGGCAGGCCCCCCGGGGGCTTCCGGGGCGATTCCCCTTCGATTTGCCCATCCCCCGCCCGATTACCTATTATCAGGGCCCCCTAAACCCTGGACGGACTGCTTCCATGCCCAGCGACGGCGTCATCACCCAAGTCATCGGCTCCACCTTCGATGCCCGTTTCCCCGAAAATGACATGCCCGACATCTACCACGCCCTCCGCATCGAAGGCGAAAACAAGGGCCTGAAACTCAACCTCGTCGGCGAAGTGCAGCAGCACCTGGGCGGTGGTGAGGTCCGGGCCGTGGCCCTGGGCACCACCGATGGCCTGGCCCGCGGCATGAAAGTCACCAATACCGGCAGTTCCGTCTCCGTCCCCGTGGGCGAAGAGGTCCTGGGCCGGGTGTTCAACCTGCTGGGCGAGCCGGTGGACAAGAAGGGCCCCATTCAGGCCGCCGAGCGCCGGGCCATCCACCAGTCCCCGCCCAACTTCGTGGACCTGTCGCCCAAGGTCGAAATGCTGGAAACCGGCATCAAGGTCATTGATCTTCTGTGCCCCTTCGTCCGCGGCGGCAAGATCGGCCTGTTCGGCGGGGCGGGCGTCGGCAAGACCGTCATCATCCAGGAACTCATCGCCCGCATCGCCCGCCAGCACGGCGGCTACTCGGTCTTCGC